>NZ_CP104854.1:2380000-2487500 GCF_050916235.1 Maridesulfovibrio sp. FT414 | reverse complement strand
GGATCAGTATGTCAGAATTTGTTCATCTGCACGTCCACACGGAATACAGCCTTCTGGACGGCGCAATACGTATTAAAGATCTCTGCCAGCAGGCCAAGGATTTCGGCATGCCTGCAGTCGCCATAACCGATCACGGCTCCATGTTCGGAGCAGTGTCTTTCTACATGACCGCCATGGAAATGGGCATCAAGCCCATCATAGGCTGCGAGGTCTATGTGGCACCCGGCGACATTGATGATGAACACGCCCATAAGAACAAGGACCGCAAGGAACGCTACCACCTCGTACTGCTGGCAAAAAACCAGCAGGGATACAAGAACATAATCAAGCTCTGCTCCCTGGGCTTTCTTGAAGGGTTCCACTACAAGCCCCGCGTCAGCAAATACCTGCTTAACAAATACAGCGAGGGAGTCATCGCACTTTCGGCATGCCTTGCAGGTGAAGTTCCCCGGGCACTGACAAATCAGGGTCTTGAAGCCGGTGTGAAAATGGCCCGCCAGTACGCGCAGATTTTCCCGAACAACTTTTATCTCGAAATACAGGCCAACGGCCTCAAAGAACAGGATGTTGCCAACGACCTGCTCATCCAGTGCGCGGAAAAAACAGGGCTGCCGCTGGTCGCCACCAACGACTGCCATTACCTGACCAAAGAAGACTACGAGGCCCATGACCTCCTGCTCTGCATCCAGACCCAGACCACTGTTGATGCTGACAAACGCTTCCGCATGGATACCGACCAGCTCTATTTCAAGCCGCAGGAAGAATTCGAACAGTATTTTGCCCATGTGCCGGAAGCTATCGCCAATACTCAGCGTATTGCCGAGATGTGCAACCTTGAGATCGAGCTGGGCAACTACTACTTCCCGGAATACGAGCTCCCGGAAGGCATGACCATCGATACCGAGTTCGTCCGCCTGTGTAAGGAAGGTCTGAAAAAACGCATCCAGAACGCTCCTTACGAGATCGATGAGAAGAAATACTGGGACCGTCTGGAATACGAACTGGACGTCATCATCAAGATGGGATTCCCGGCCTACTTCCTCATTGTTCAGGATTTTATCAACTGGGCCAAGAACAACCGTATTCCGGTCGGTCCCGGCCGTGGTTCCGCAGCCGGGTCCATTGTTGCATGGGCACTGCGCATCACCAACCTTGACCCCATCCCCTACGACCTGCTTTTCGAGCGCTTCCTGAACGTGGAACGCGTATCCATGCCGGATATCGACGTCGACTTCTGCGAACGCCGCCGCCTTGAGGTCGTCAAATACTGCTCCGACAAATACGGCTGGGACCACGTTGCCCAGATCACCACCTACGGGACCATGAAGACCAAGGCGGTCATCAAGGACGTGGGCCGTGCGCTGGGCATGCATTTTTCCGAAACCGATCCCATCGCCAAGCTGGTGCCGGACGACCCGGCGGTAATTGCACAGGGACTCGGTGTCAAAAAAGCCAAGATCACGGTTCCCAACTCGGTTCAGGCCATACCTGAACTGCAGAACATGGTGGACACCAATCCCAAGATCGCCAAGCTCATGGATATTGCAACGCGTCTGGAAGGTATGTCACGCCACGCATCAACCCATGCGGCGGGGGTTGTTATCTCCGACAAGCCCATGACCGATTACCTGCCCCTCTACAAAGGTAAAAAGGGCGAAATCGTGACCCAGTACGACATGAAGAAGGTCGAAAAAGTCGGCCTGATCAAGTTCGACTTTCTGGGGCTGCGCACCATGACCGTTGTCGAGGACTGCCTCGACATCATCCGGGAACAGGGCAAGGAAGCCCCGGATCTCGATACCCTTGCACTGGACGATCCTGCCGCCTTCGACATATTCTGTCAGGGTGATACCGACGGCATCTTCCAGGTTGAGTCCTCCGGCATGCGCAAATACCTGCGCATGCTCAAGCCGAGCTGCTTTGAAGATATAATCGCTATGCTCGCCCTCTACCGTCCCGGACCGCTCGGATCGGGAATGGTTGATGAATTCATCAAACGCAAGCACGGCGAGATTGAGGTAACCTACCTCTGGCCGACACTTGAGCCGAGCCTTGCCCCAACATACGGGGTTATAGTCTATCAGGAGCAGGTTATGGCCGCGGCCATGACCATCGCCAACTACTCGCTCGGCGAGGGTGACCTGCTGCGCCGTGCCATGGGTAAGAAGATTCCCGAGGAAATGGCCAAGCACAGGGTGCGCTTCCTCGACGGAGCCCGCGAAAACAATATCCCCGAAGAAACGGCCAACGCCATCTTCGACCTTATGGAACAGTTCGCGGCATACGGCTTCAACAAATCGCACTCCGCAGCATACGCGCTGATCTCCTATTATACAGCCTACCTCAAGGCCCACTTTCCGGTTGAGTTCATGGCAGCACTCATGAGTACTGAAATGAACAACACCGAAAAGATCATCATGTACATCAACGCCTGCCGCGACATGGACGTTACCGTGCGCCAGCCGGACATCAACCTCGGCATGGCCCGCTTTGCCGTGTACGAGGGAGACATCATCTACGGTATGGCCGGGATCAAGAACGTCGGCGAGGAGGCTATCGACGAAATCGTGGACGAGCGCAGGAAGAACGGCCCGTTCAAGGATTTCATAGATTTCATCACCCGCGTCAACCTGCGCCGGGTAACCAAAAGGGTCATCGAATACCTTATCCGGGCAGGGGCCATGGACTCCTTCGGGGTATCCCGGGCCGGACTCATCGCTTCACTGGACAAGGCTGTTGCCTACGGCCAGAAGAAAAACAAGGAAAAGGAATCCGGCATGATCAACATGCTGGATATGCTCGGCGGAGGCGGAAACGAAAGCAAGGAAGCCGCAACAATCACCTTTGAAGAATTCAACATGCCGGAAATGGATGACCGGGAAATGCAGCGTCTGGAAAAAGAAGCCCTGGGTTTCTACCTGACCTGCCACCCGCTGCTCTCCTTCAGGCACGAAATGAGCAGGCTTGGCCTTGTTACCATTGAGGACTGCAAGAACATGGCTAACGGGGCAATGGTCCGCCTCGGCGTGGTAATCCCCACCTACAAGCAGCATATCACCAGGAAAGGCGACAAGATGGCCTTCTGCCAGATGGAGGACATGACCGGATCAGGAGAGCTGACCATGCTGCCCAATACCTATGAGGTCGCAGCAAAGTTCCTCGATCAGGACCAGCCACTGCTGGTCAAAGGCAAGATAGACCTTCGGGATCAGGAAAACGATGATTCCGACGCGCCCAAGCAGGCCAAGGTTCTGGCGGAAGAGGTCTCGCTGCTCGAATCGGCGCAGGCAGGATGCCAGGAAGCGGTCCCGCTCCCGGTACACCATACCCTGTGCACGGATGAAGGCATTGCCGAACTTAAGGCCATACTCGGCGGCTACCCCGGATCAGCCCCGGTAACCCTGCAGCTTTTCCTTGAGGATTCGGTCTGCACCATGCGACTGGGGCATACCTATAACATCAGGCCAAACGGGGAATTCTGGCGCGAATTCAATCAGTGGCGCAAGAACGGCAGGGCTGCCGCAGTATAGCAGACCGAGAGCCTTATCAGGATTTGATCAGCCTCGGGCTTTAGGTTAGAAGAGGCCACGGCTAATCCGCCGGATATGTAAAAAAGACCAAGTTATGGAGATATGATGAATAAGGGAAAATGGAGACTGAAGGTCAAAAAGGAATTCAGCGCCGCACACCAGCTTAGAAATTACGGCGGAAAATGCGAGAACATGCACGGTCACAACTTCGGGGTCGAAGTCGAAGTGGAAGGCACTCAGCTTGACCCCCGGATAGAAATCCTGATGGATTTCAAAGAGCTGAAAAAAGAACTTGGCGAAGTTCTGGACACCCTCGACCACAAGCACCTTAACAGCGTGGATTACTTCGAACACCGCAACCCTTCTTCCGAAAACATCGCCCGCTATATTTATCAGGAAATGAAAAAAAGGGTCGAGAGCGAGCATGTCAGAATTGTTTACGCCTCGGTTTCCGAGAAGGATTCGTCCGTAGCCACCTACCTTGAGGACTAGGAAATGCGGTTGGTAATCCAGCGAACCAGCGGCGGAAAGGTGGACGTGGATGGGGCCACCGTTGGCGACATAGGTCCCGGTCTTATGGTCCTGGTGGGATTCGGCAAAGAGGATGATGAAACCCTGCCCGGTTCAAAGGTATGGAAAACACTCATCGAAAAAATGATCGGCCTGCGCATCTTCGAAGACGAGGAAGGCCGGATGAACCGTTCCCTTGAAGACATCGGCGGGGACATCCTGCTGGTTTCGCAGTTCACCCTCTACGCCTCATGCAGAAAGGGACGCAGGCCTTCTTTCACTGATGCTGCAGCACCGGACCTCGCCCGCTGCCTGTGCGATGAATTCACTGCCGACGTAACGGCCAAAGCTCCAGGCAGAGTTGCCACCGGGAAATTCGGAGCCATGATGAATGTGGACTTCGTAAACTGGGGTCCGGTCACAATCATCCTTGATTCCAAAGATTTTTCCTGATTTTCCGGTTTTAACTTGACTTCCTTTGCTAAACAGGGAGGATTAGGTATATTGAAATCAGGTTATAGTTGTACCATCAAGCTGTCACAACCTACAGAGCCGGCACATCGCCGGTAATTTCAACTGGAGCGTTCATGCATAATTTTGTGCTGAAAGCAGTTCCCACACCGGAAGAAAGCAGGGAGATCGCCAGAAAGGCAGTCCATATACTGCGGCAATTCATTGCTGATGAAGACCTGCTCCACGACATTGATCTTGTCCTGACCGAGGGCTGTTCCAATGTAGCACGTCACGCCTATGACAACGACGCCCCGTGCAACAGGCTGGAACTGACAATGACAATTGTTCCAGACAAGCATGTTGTATTTGAAATCTCTGATTGGGGAAAAGGTATCTGCTCCCAATCCATAAATTTCGCAATGCCTGCCCCGGAAGCAGTAGGCGGAAGAGGCATGTTCATCATGTCGGAGCTGATGGATGAATTCGAGCTGATTCAGGATAAAGGCAAAAACACAATCAAGCTGACCCGCAAGATAAAGGAAGAACAATGGCTGAGGAAAGAATAAGTTTTGAAGACGGTACCCTGACCCTCAAATGCGGCAGTGAAGTCACCATCGAGACCATCTACGACTTCAAGGAAAAGGTCGAGACCAGGAGTGAATCACCGGAAGTAAGCATAGTCATCGCCGATCTTTCTGAAGCCCGTTTCCTGGACAGTTCAGGCATAGGATTTCTCGTATCTCTCAACTCGCGCCTGAAGAGTATGAACAAAAACATGTACCTGCTGAAACCAAGTGATCAGATATGTAAAACTCTGGAACTGGTCAGGCTGATCTCCTTTTTCACCATCATTGAAGATGAGCGGGAAATCCCCTAGACCGACAGCCCGTTCCGGAGAAACATTGAATGCCTTGCCTGCGACACTATTTCGATCCAGATTTTGACTATCAGAACCTCAAGCCGGTGGAAAAAAACGACGGCAGCGTTGATTACTACAACATGGGCTATGTCCAGAGCGTAATAGTCGGTCAGGTTCTGGCCCAATGGGCCGAAGATATTGGCGATGGCCCCTGTCCCTTGGGCTATCGGCATCTCCCCGCCAAAAAATTCCCCAGAGGTGCAAACACCCGGATAAACCCCGACAACCCTGACCAGCTTATCGCAACCCGTAACGGCTACGTCTTCTACAATGAAGACGGGTTGATCACGGTCAAGGAACTGCTGAATGTCCGCGGCGACGTCAATCTGTCAACCGGCAACATATTCTTTGTAGGCGATCTGGTAGTCCACGGCTCAATAAAATCAGGGCTTGATGTAAAAGCAAACAACATCAATGTGAAAGGCGTCATAGAGCAGGCCAATGTGCATGCCGCAGGATTCCTTAAGTGCACCGGCGGCATAAAAGGAAACAGCAAAGGCCATATAGAATCAAAGGAAACCCTGAGAGCAACTTTTTGCGAAAATGCAACACTTGTAAGCGGTGGAAATATTATCATTGATAAAAACTGCATGCACACTAAGATATACAGCTCGGGGAAATTTGCCGTAAAAGGTAGATTTGCAGGCGGCAAATGTTATAGTGACCAGTATGTCTACGTGGGAGAACAGCTAGGCGGAGGCCTGAGTACTCAGGCACAGGTAATCGTCGGTTACAACCCGCTGCTGCTGCTTCAGATAGATAAGATTTCCGCCCAGATAGAGTTGCTAAAATCCGAAGTTGAGGATCAGCAGCGGAATATGAGCAACGGGGCATCCACAACAGTCGAATTCACTCAGAAAATCGAAAAAAGCGAGATGAAAATACGTTTTCTGAGAAGCAAGAAAAAACAGTTGTGGGATAAGATCCGGCAGACGGAAAAACTGGAAAGCTGCCGGATAATGGTTGTTGGGCAGGTAAAACCCGGAGTTGAAATCAGCATCGGACCCGCTTTCATGCAGGTTGATGAGCCTCTGGAAAATGTCTTCTTCTATTACAAAGACAACGAGATAAAAGTGGGTTCACCCGCGCTAAAGAAATAGTACAATATGGATATCGCAACCCTAATAGGCATAGTCGGTGGTTTCGGCCTTATTGTTGCCACCATTTTCATGGGCGGTAATGCGGCCGGCTTTATCGATCCACCTTCCATTGTTGTTGTTTTCGGAGGAACCTTCGCCTCAGTGTTCATCATGTTTCCCATGGGGGTGGTTCTCAAGGCATTCAAAATAGCCCTCAAGGGTTTCTTTGCCAAACCAAACGACCCCAAGGCGATCATAGATCAGATCGTCGCTCTGGCAGAAACAGCCAGAAAAGAAAGTCTGGTCGCCCTTGAAAAGGTTTCAATCGACAATGAATACCTGAAAAAAGGAATCATCCTTGTCGCTGACGGAACTGATGGAGAACTGGTCCGTTCCATCATGGAGATCGAAATAGACTTCATGAAAAAACGACACTTCCAGGGGCAGGGCGTAATGAAAGGCATGGGAACAATGGCTCCGGCATTCGGAATGATCGGAACCCTGATCGGTCTTGTACAGATGCTCTCCAACCTAAGTGACCCGGATGCTATCGGCCCGGCAATGGCTGTTGCATTGCTTACCACTCTCTACGGATCCATACTGGCCAACGTAGTTTTCCTGCCACTGGCCAAAAAGCTTGAAGAACGCTCATTTGAGGAATCCCTTTACATGGAAATAATGGTTGAAGGGGTTGTTGCAATTCAGAAGGGTGAGCACCCCTCAATAGTCAAAGAGAAACTTCAGGCATTCCTCGCACCGGCAATGCGCGACGCTTCCTCATAAGAAGCTGACGCGATCATTCTGTGCGTTAGAGTTCAGGGCGGAGCATGGCAAAAATAATAGTTCTCAAACCCAAGGACAACAGTCCTCCTCCGGAAGAAGGTCTGCCTCCGTGGATGGCAACATTCGCGGATATGGTGACCCTTCTGCTCTGCTTTTTCGTTCTGCTGCTCTCTTTTGCCAACAACGACCTCGCAAAGTTCAAAGAACTTCTAGGGTCCATCCGCGATGCTTTCGGGGTCAAGGTCGAACGCAAGGAAGCCGACCATCTGTCCCTTGTTCCTTCTGACCTTCAGCGCAAGGAAGTCAAGATGGACAGCAACGACAAACGGTTGCTGGGTCTGGTCCTGCGCATCAAGGCTCTGATGGACGAAGAGGAAGCCACGCAGAAATCAACCGGAGTAAAGGCAGATCAGGACGGAGTTCTGGTGAATTCTGAATCAGCCGCACTGTTCAAACCCGGCACGGCAGAACTTAAACCGGGTGCGGAAAAAGTCCTTGACCGGGTAATCAGCATATTAAGGGACCACAACTACGACTTGGTCGTACGCGGACACACGGATAATACGGAAGTACGCTCCAGAAAATTTCCGACCAACTGGGAACTCTCAGCAGCCCGAGCAGCCAGCGCACTGCGCTATATCATTGAAAAAGGCGGAATAGAACCAAAGCGGCTGAAAGCTGTCGGTTATGCAGACACCCAGCCGCTGGTAAAAAACGATTCCGAAGAAAACAGGATGAAAAACCGGAGGCTGGAGTTCTTCTACCATAAACCGGCCCGAGATTCCTGGTAACCTGCCATGGCCGATTATACTGCTGAACTCCTCTCCGACGAATCCGGTCTTTGCGATATACGCATAACACAGGACGGTAAAAAAAAGCACATGTGGGGCAGGTCCGGTCGGGACAGGGAAAGCGCACTGGCGAAGACACTCGAAGCAGGCAGGATCCCCCTGTTGCTCGGCTCAGGAATCGGGATTGCAGCAGATCTGCTTGCCGAACAAAAAGACCGCCCCCTGCTCATACTGGACTGCGAAGCAGACATCCTTGCCAGAACCATGCTCCGGGAAAAATATCGGGATGATCCAAACGTAATCTGGATAACCACATCCTCTGCAGAGGAAGCCGCCGGACAGATTAACGAGCTGTCTGACTCGTTTGACATGGCAATCCAGCCCCTCAGAATCCCATTCTACCTGAGAATTTCTCCTTTCTATACCCAGACCGAAACACTGCTGATCAGAGAGACGGGCAGAAAAGCGGAATTCCCGGTCTGGCCTAAATTCCAGAACAGCAAACCGCGCATCCTGCTTCTTACCAGCCAGTATTTTCTCATGGGAGAGATTGTTTCCGCCTGTGAGCGCCAGTCCATTGCCCATATGCTTATCAACATGGATGCCAGGGAATTGGAGCTTGAACACTTTATAGGGCGGATAGCGTCGGCAATTGACACGTTCAGGCCGGACTTTGTGCTCACCGTCAATCATCTCGGTGTGGATCAGGAAGGGGTCCTGAACACCCTGCTCCACAAATTCCGGCTCCCTCTGGCCTCATGGTTCGTTGACAATCCCATGCTCATCCTGCCGCTTTACCGGGCGCAGGCAGACAGCAATACTACAATTTTCACGTGGGATGCGGACAGGATGGATTCGCTCAGGGAGATGGGCTTTTCAAACATATTTCACCTTCCGCTGGGAACAGACCAGACCCGCTTTCTCCCTTCAAAAGGCTGTACTGAACCCCGGTGGGCCCGCAATATCTCTTTCGTCGGAAATTCCATGGTCCACAAGACCGCCAGAAGACTTGAGGCAGCCCGCCTTTTCGGGCCGCTACTTGAACGCTGGAAAGAAATTGCCGAAGATTTCGGCGGAAGGTCCGAACCATCGGTTCTGAATTTCATCCGCTCGGACTACCCGGAACTGCTGCCGCATTACGAGGCTCTGGAGTCTCCATATCGGAAGCTGGCTTTTGAAACGCTCATCATCTGGCAGGCGACCCTTGAATACCGCCTGTCATGCGTGAAGGAAACGCTACCGTACTCTCCACTGATCGTCGGGGATGACGGCTGGAAAAAGCTTCTCGAAGAAGACGGACAATGGGAATACCATCGGGAGCTTTCCTATTATGAAGACCTGCCCCGTTTTTACCCATGTTCAAAAATAAATTTCAACTGCACCAGCCAGCAGATGAAAGGTGCGGTAAACCAACGAGTATTTGATGTGCCGGCCTGCAACGGATTTCTGCTCACCGACCACCGTTATCAGGTTGAAAGGCTCTTTGAGCCCGGTAAGGAAATCGCTATCTACCATTCTCCGGAAGAAATTCCGGAACTGATAGAAAGATACCTCCACGATGAAGAATCACGGCTGAAAATAATCAGTGCTGCACGGAAAAGAATTCTGGCGGAACATACCTACGACAGCCGCATCGCCGGACTAATCAAATGCATGCGTCAGACATACGCCTAAAAAAGTCCCCGACACAACACGTGCCGGGGACTCTTCTTTAGATCTCTTTCCAACCGGAAAGACCCTCTTATCCTCAGGAAAACCCTGAACCTCCGCAGCCGCCATGGCCCTGCATAGGCTGGGCACCACCACTTCCTCCGGAAACAATTCCGCTGAAAGACGACAGTATTTTCTCAGTCTGATCTCCTTTGCACTTTGGGCAGGGAGGTGTATTCAAGCTGGCCGATGATACCAGTTCCTCAAATACCAGATTACATTGTCTGCACCTGTATTCATAAATAGGCCCTGCTTACTCGCCTCCGCCATTTCCGTCCTTGTTATCACTGGGCGGCTGCCAACTGCAGCCGGTCTTCGGACGTCACGGAGATACACCCATCTTCGGGATGATGACCTTAACAATAAGGAAGACTACGGCCAGAACAGCCAGCAGTCCGAGAATATCATTCATACCAAACCTCACGATAGTTTTAGGTTTCTGATCATCAGTTAACCCTTGAATCAAGAATGTCAATAAACATACTCAAAAGCAATTGGATATACCTATAAAACCTAAACTAACAGTAGAGGCCTATTAGCCCATATTTACATGAAAACTGAATTTTGAACCTTTCCCCAGCTCACTTTCGACTGTCATGTCCCCGCCCATCAGCCTGACCAGCTTTCGCGATATGGGCAGCCCGAGCCCCGTTCCCCCGTACTTACGTGTGGTAGAGGAATCGGCCTGTGTAAAACTTTCAAAGATAAGGTCCATCTTTTCGCGGGGTATACCTATTCCGTTATCCTGCACCGCAAAAACAACCCTCCCGTTTTCCATATGCAGGGAGACTACTACTTCACCGTCAGTCGTGAATTTGATGGCGTTGCTGATAAGATTGGTAAGAACCTGCCTGATTCTGGCCGGATCGCCGACCACTTTTTCCGGCACATCATCCGCAATTGAACATCTGAGAACTATCTTCTTTCTGGAGGCATCATTTTCGAAAAGCCTCATTACCCGCCTCATCATCTCATGAAGCAGAAAGGTCTCCCGTTCAATCTCAAGGCGTCCGGCTTCGATCTTGGAAATTTCAAGCACATCATTGATAATCACCAGCAGGGCCTCACCGGCTGTACCTGCTACACCCAGAAATTCACGCTGTTCGTCATCCAGATCAGTCTCTTTCAGCAATTCGACCATGCCGAGGATAGAATGCATGGGAGTCCGAATCTCATGACTCATGTTTGCCAGAAACTCCGTCTTTATGCGGTTGGCAACAACGGCCTTCTCCTTTTCTTCCTGCAACAGATGTAAAGTATCGTTGATGGCCACGGAAAGATCAGTCAGTTCGTCATTACCGCTCAGCAGAACTTTACGCCTGTCCGGCCCGATAAAATATTCCCCTTTGAGCTGGGACTGCAGGAACTTGACCCTTGAAATAAAATTGAGATCGACCAGCACTGCTGTGGCGATTCCGATAACCAGAACAGCTCCCAAAAAACAGACTATAAAGATCCGGGTCATGGAACTGCCTATCTGATAGGCATCCCTGTGCATTTCAAGGCGCAGCAGCACAAGCGGGTTGCCCAGCATATCATCAAGAACCCGAAACCCCTGCATGGTCCGGTCCTCGGGATTTACCGGCCGGAAAAAGACCTTGCTTGAATCACTCCTGTCCAGATTACTGAGCGAAAGATCCAGCAAAAGCTCATCTCCAAGACGTTTGACAGCTGCATCTCCGTAAAAACGGCCCATAATGACCGAACCGCGCGAAGGACCTTCCACACCGCTGGTAAGGATTTTCTGAACCGAGACCATCATTATCTTGTGCCCGATCCTGAGCAGCCCCGAATGCCCGGCGTCACCGGCACTTGCAATAATCTCCGCTCCCACACATCCTGTAGTGCCGAAACACTCCAGGGCTCCCTTGGCTTCCCCGGACGCTTTGTATGAGTATATCTGTCCTTTTCGATCGACGAAAATGAGCACATCAAGATTGAGGTTGATCATCACATCTTCGGTAAGGTTGGACTCAATGAACTTTTGAGATTTATCGGCCATGAATTCGTAACTGTCGTCCCACCAGGCCCAATCCCGGCAAGAATTTTCAAGAGCCTGAATATCGGATGAAATGGCATAGGAAACACGGGTCAGGTTTTCCTTCATCAGCACTTTTTCTATTTCGCGGGAACTACGCTCCGTAAGCATGGAAGCACCTATCCATGCAATAAAGAAAAATATGGCACAGAAACCGAACACCCCGACAACACTCTTGCCCTTGAGCCCCAATCTCATTCACACCTCATTTGCAGTAAGTTGTTATTTTTCACTATACTCCCTAGGCAAAAAAAAAGAAACCGGACTGAAGTCCGGTTTCCAATTTTCTGAATTATAAAAATCAAAGGGCTCTAAATTACGTCCCAGACAGGCCCCTGAGGGGTGTCTTTGACCTCAATGCCGAGCTCAATTAGCTCATCCCTGATTTCGTCCGAACGGGCAAAGTCCTTGTTCTTTCTTGCGTCCTGACGAGCAGCCACAAGTTCTTCCACCTTTGCAGACTGGATTCCATTGCGCTCAAGCATGCACTGCTTGAGATTATCAAGAAAAACCCGGGGACTCTCGGTAAAGATCCCGAGTACGCCGCCCCATGTTCTGACATCTTCAAGAATTCTGGTCCAGGCATCACGACCGCCTTCACTTTTACGCAAGGACTTGTCTTCGGCGATACGACCGGCAAGGCGGATAAGGGTAAACATATGCCCAAGAGCCGCAGCGGTGTTCATATCATCTTCCATGGCGTCGGCCCAGCCTTTCTCGGCTTCCGCAATCTCAGCCTGAATATCTTCAGGCAGTGCTGCCCTTGACCATTTGCCTTTCTGCAGAGCTTCTTCGGTCTGTTCAAGAGCGGCATATACGCGGCGGATACCTTTTTCGGCTTCTTCAAGTGCCTCAAAGGAAAAATCCAGCGGGCTGCGGTAGTGCATGGTCAGCAGGAAATAACGCAGGGTCTCGGGCAGGAATTTATCAATGATATCCCTGATGGTAAAAAAGTTGCCCAGAGACTTGGACATCTTTTCGGAATTGATCTGCACAAAACCGTTATGCACCCAGAAACGGGCCATTTCCTTGCCGGTAGAAGCTTCGCTCTGGGCGATTTCGTTCTCGTGATGCGGAAAACTGAGATCCTGTCCGCCGCCGTGAATATCAAAGGGAAGAGGCAGATATTTCTCGCTCATGGCCGAACATTCAAGATGCC
This sequence comes from Maridesulfovibrio sp. FT414, assembly GCF_050916235.1. Lineage (GTDB taxonomy): Bacteria > Desulfobacterota > Desulfovibrionia > Desulfovibrionales > Desulfovibrionaceae > Maridesulfovibrio. The sequence continues at coordinate 2,474,528 of NZ_CP104854.1, read as the reverse complement.
ATCCGGGACGGCCCTGGCCCCAGGGACTTTCCCAGAAAGGTTCGCCGGGTTTTGCTGCCTTCCAGAGGGCAAAATCAAGGGGATCGACCTTTTCCTCGCCGGGCTGGATACGCGCACCGGACTGCAGGTCCTCAATATTCCTGCCGGAAAGCTTGCCGTACCCTTCAAAGGAACGGACCTTGAAATAGACATCGCCGGAAGGAGTGGCGTAGGCATGGCCCTTATTGATGAGCGTTTCTGTCAGTTCGATCATTTCGGGAATATGCTCGGTACACTTGGGTTCGATATCGGCACGCAGGATATTCAGCCTGTCCATGTCCACGTAGAATTCGCCGATAAACTTTTCGGCCAGCTCGGTTGCGGTCACGCCGGTTTCATTTGCGCGGTTGATGATCTTGTCATCAATATCGGTAAAGTTCCGTACAAAGGTGACATCATAGCCCTTGAAGCGCAGGTAGCGGACCAGCACATCAAAGACCACGGAAGAACGGGCGTGCCCGATATGGCAAAGGTCATAGGCGGTGATGCCGCAGGCATAAAGATTGACCTGGTTTCCGTTCAGGGGAACGAATTCTTCCTTCTTGCGTTTAAGTGTATTGTAAAGGCGCATAGCCACTCCTTATTTTCTAGAATATATGCCGATTAAGCCGGATTCAGTAACCATCGGCTTCAACCGTCACCCCGTAAAGATTCAGCAGTTCCTCAAAATCCCGGCCCATGAACATGTACAGAAGAGGTACAGGCTCTCCGGGGCTGGCCCTGAGCACCAGTTGTCCGGGCTTCTCAATAAATTTCAGCAGCCCGGCATAAAAATTTTCCGCATACCCGTTACCGAGACTTCTGGATTCCTGCATTCGCAACTGCAAGGAATCAAGCAGGTTCCGGCGCAGCTCTTCAACACCGATATGATCTTCGGCAGCCGTAAAATCCAGCAGTCTCCGGGTGATTGACCTGTCCTGCAGGACCAGGCCTGCATCGAGCACACTGACTCCGATCAACCCGCTCAAACCGGGGCGATGAAGCTTCATATCCCCGAGATCAAACCCTGCGCTTACCCGCAGGGAATCTGGACCGTCAAGACAAAGCTTTCTCACCGAAAGCCGTCTGGTCCGGTCTTCATATATGTAGTCTGTCTCAAGGTCAAAATTAAGCTCTTCGTAGCCCATCTTGCGGAGCTCTGAAGCGTAAGTCCCGAAATTCATAAAATCGACCGGAATGGAAATATTCTCGACCCGCCCTTTTAAATATCTGGGAATCGGATGCTCACGGTCAAATTTTTCAACCACTGCCATTCCGGCGGTGAACCGTGCTCCCACTGCAAAATCACAGCGCAGTCCCCAGACATAAAGACTCTGGTCAAAAGGATTGATCAAGGCACGTTCAAAATCAAAGCGCACCAGATTATCGTAGCGGGAAGAAAACTCTCTGACCTTGGACGCCGAAAAATCCTCCAGCGCATAATACCCTCCGGCAGCAAGAGCAAGGAGCACTGCCAAAACGGTAAAAAGCCTGAAAAAAGATTTTACGTCGCCCACTTTCAGCCTCAGGAAAAAGTCTTGAGTCCGGTAACGGCAGCTACGGCCTTGATGCCTTTTTTCTCACCGGTAAAACCGAGCTTCTCTTCAGTGGTGGCCTTGACGTTGACCTGCTCTTTTTCCAGCCCCATGACCGAAGCTATATTCTTGCGGATCAACTCCCGGTGCGGGGAAAGCTTGGGAATCTGGGCAATAACAGTCAGATCCACGTGAACAATCTCCACTCCGGCCTCTTCCGCCTTAATCATCACCTCTTTGAGGATGATACCGCTGGACATATTCTCGCAGGCTGCCGAAGTGTCGGGGAAATGATGACCGATGTCTCCGCCGCCGAAAAGCCCGAGTATGGCGTCGGAAAGAGCGTGCAGCAGCACATCGCCATCAGAGTGCGCGATGACCTGCGGACCGCCGGGAATGGGAACCCCGCCAAGCACCATGGGACGACCCTCGCCGTACCTGTGCACATCATATCCCCAGCCTACGCACGGAATAGTACGCCCGGTATTCTCAATTCTCTTCAGATCTTCTGGATTGGTAATCTTCACGTTGCCTTCCTCTCCGGCACATATATGGACATCCCTGCCGGCCATTTCCACCATGGATGCATCGTCAGTAACATCCCAGCCCTCCTGCTCCGCCTGCCTGTGAGCAGCGTAAAGAACCGGGAGCGAAAACCCCTGCGGCGTCTGCACGGCCTTGAGCCGTGAACGCACCAGAGTCCTTGAAACAACCGAGCCCTCCACTTCCTTGATGGTGTCGGTCACTTCCACAGCCGGGATAACAGCCTCCATTCCGGACTGCAACATATCTATGATCCCTGTAACCATGGCTGCCGAAGCAAATGGACGGGCCGAATCATGGACCAGCACATGTGTGCACCCGGTAGGGAGTTCATTCAGCCCGTTGAAAACAGAGTCCTGCCTGCGCCGTCCACCGGCAGTGACCCGGAAGGGCATTCCAAGAGAATCAGCACCGTCAAGCCCGGCTACGACCGAACGCATTTCCTCCAGCTGATCAGGAGGGAAAACAAAAACAATGCCCTTAACTGCTGGGGTCTTGGAAAAAGTGAGGGCTGAATGCCAGAAAAGCGGAAAGCCCTTCCATTCAAGAAACTGCTTCTTCACTCCGCCAACGGCCTGAGCAAGACGGGTTCCGCTACCTGCCGCCAGCAGCACGGCCCAGACTTCACCTGATGCACTCATTTCAATTCCTTTGCTTTCTTCGCGTGATGCCTCCGGCGGATGCATTATCCGTCCAGAGGTTCGGAAAATTTGTACTGTATTTTTAATAAATACCCAAATGGAAAACCCTGTCCTGCGCCGGAAAAAACAAGGGCAGCCCGAAGGCTGCCCTGACAGTCAAGAACAAAAATGGAGTCGGACTATAAGCCGGGTCCTGTATCCGCCCTGAGGACGGACGATCATCATTCCTCTAGGATGCATGTTACCATACACCTCAAGCAACCTACCCGAAAGCTCGGCCGGGCCGGCCTCAAACACTTCCCTATTTGGTCTTGCTCCGGACGGGGTTTACCTGGCCGGGCATGTCACCATACCCGCCGGTGGGCTCTTACCCCACCGTTTCACCCTTACCGCGGTGAAAATCACCGGGGCGGTCTGTTTTCTGTGGCACTTTCCCGGAATCGCTCCCGCTGGGAGTTACCCAGCGTCCTGCCCTGCGGAGCCCGGACTTTCCTCTCCGGCCGTAATGGCCGCAGCGATGATCCGTCCAACTCCATAAAAATATCTATTCGTCCGCCCGCAGATAACTCCTGCTGAACCGGACAAACAAATTACGCCCCTGCCAAGCCACAATCGACTTGCAGGGGCGATCTAAAACTATTCTGCTGCAGCTTCTTCTTTCTGAAGAGCCTTGGGCTTTGCAGCCTCGGGGATATGCTCAATCCAGTAGATGAGACGCTGACAGTTGGGGCAGCTCAAAATCTGCTTTCCTTCCTGCAGCACGTTGAAATCCTGCGGGGGAATCATGATATTGCAGCCGGAACAGACAGCAGCCTCTACAGGCACGATAACCGGATGGGCAAGACGGGAACGAATGAACTCGTAACGGCCGAGAATGGGCTTGGGTACAACCTGTCCTGCATCACTGCGGCGCTTGTTCAGCTTGTCCAGTTCAGCATTGGCAGCATCAAGCTTCTCTTTGAGTCCTGCACGCTTTTCTTCGAGATCTTCGTTCAGTTCCTTGATCTTGATATTGATTTCTTCAAGCATCTCGGTCTGACGGGCGGTCTCTTCAAGGACGGTGATCTTTTCTTCCTCGCGAAGCCTGTTGAGCTTCTCAAGGCTGTCCATCTCACGCATCATGGCATGATATTCCTTGGTGGTTCCGACCAGCATCAGCTTGCTTTTGCTTTTCTTCACCTTGACGGCATCTTCTTCGATCTCGACATCAAGTCTCTTCTTCTGCTCCTGAAGAAGTGCAAGCTTCTCGTCCAGCTGCTCCTTGCGCTTCATCAGGGATTCATGACGTGCTTCAAGAGCTGCCACATCTTTGGGAGCCTGATCGATTTCCGCTTCAAGAAGGATAATTTCGTCATCAACCTTCTGCAAGACAACAAGCTGTTCTATCTGTTTTTCGTACATTCTGGGGTCCCCTTTTGCGGACGGCCGATTAAGACCTCCGCCACATCGATGTTCGGAAACTTGGTTCGCCGCCAAGGGGCGGCATGTCCCGTAATAAAACATTATACAGTCCCGTAAGGCCTCTACGCGACTGTTGATTCTCTGTAATTAACGCCCCTTTCAGGGCCTGCGTACACCTTCCCCCGGCACATGATAGGCAAAGGGATTGCGTCCGCTGAAAAATTTCACCTCGACGCCTTTTCCGAGTTCGTCACCCAGAATAATGGCAAAACGGCGCATCATCTCCTCTTCAAGGGAGAAGTGCCCCACGTCGAGAACTGTGCCGACAGTCTCCTGCGCCGGATGATACTTCACATCCCCGGTGATAAACACATCGGCACCACCGGCAAAGGCCTTGTCCATCAGCGATGATCCGGATCCCGGACATATGGCTACGCGTGAAACCTTTTCAGGCTCAGGCCCGCAGATCGCCACCACACCGCATCCGGAAAGCTCGGAAACCTGCGACACAAACGCGCCGAACGGCCGGGAAACGGCAAATTCGCCGATACAGCCGTAGCCCAGTATATCACCGGCCCCGTTTTCCGCAACAGGATCAAGAACCTCAAGGTTCTCAAGTCCAAGTTCGCGCCCAAGCCAGGACACAGCCCCTTTGAACTGAACATCAAGGGAGGTATGAGCGGCAAAATGGGTCACTCCGGAGCATAACACCTGACGCATGACATCATGAAACCAGTCCAGCCGGGAAGGCAGTTTAGCCTCAATGGCCAGCGGATGATGGGTCAGGATGAAATCAGCACCCCAATCCAGCGCGCCTGCAACAACCTGCGGCAAAGGATCAAGGGCAACCGCCACTTTGCGGACATCCCTTTCAGCACCGGCGAGCTGAACACCGCAATTATCCCACGGAGCCGCATACCCGGAAGGAACAAGTCCCTCAATCAGGCTGACAATTTCAGTTGTCTTCATAACGTCCACCGCAAGTGCCGCCGCAGGGAAAGCACATCCTCGCGACAGCTATGTTCAATTATTACCGCACTTAATCAACTTCTGCACATCAGTATCCGCTAAAATAATATGCTCCCGCAAGGGTGATCCCCCGGGAGCACAACATCTTTCTCTACAGGAAAGGCGAAATGGTCTGGATTGTTTTCTGATATGTATCCATATGAATAAATGGTGGGCCAACCAGGATTCGAACCTGGGACCATCCGGTTATGAGCCGGGGGCTCTACCAACTGAGCTATTGGCCCGTTCCGCCGAGCGAGTCGAGTCTAATAGCTCAAACCCGCCTCACATGTCAACCCCGAACAAAAGAATTATTCAAGACTGAAAATACTTTCTAACACACAATCCAGAACATTGAAACCGTAGAATACGTATCTACGCGCTATTCTATCTCATTTTCCCGGATATAACGGATAACGGACGTAGTGGAATAGCCCGGAAGCAGCGGAAGTGACAAAACAGTTCCTCCGCGCCCTTCGACAATATCCCTGCCCACAATATTATCCACGGTCCAGTCACCACCCTTCACCAGCACATCGGGCCGGACTTTTCCGATCAGATTGTATGGAGTGTCCTCGTCAAAAAAGATAACGTAATCAATGCAGGCAAGCCCGGCCAGGACAAAGGCCCTCTGCTGCTGTCCGGTGACAGGCCGCTTGCTGCCCTTGATGGAGCGCACTGACTTGTCGCTGTTCAGCCCGAGGACAAGACAGTCTCCCTGCTCGCGGGCCCGGGAAAGGAGGTCCACATGCCCGGCGTGAAGAATATCAAAACATCCGTTGGTGAAGACCAGTTTACGGTCAGCCGGGAATGCAGACCGGACCTTTTCAAATTCATCGGCAGATAGTATTTTCGGGCTGCGCAGTTCAACATTAAGTTCCTGAGTCAAAAGAAAATCCCCCGTTTGAGATGCCCTTAGGGCTTGATGAAAGACAGATGATAATCAGCAAACTGAAGTTGGCAAGGAGTAAACAACTTGAATATCAGTAACCGGACAACGATTCTGGCTTTAGCCACCCTGCCCTTTTACCTGAACGACTTCTCCAACATCTTCATCAGGCACGAGCCGCTCTGGCTTGCTATCGACTATGCGTTGAAGCTGATCCCGCTGGCTTTCCTCTTTATCCTTGTCAAGAACCGAACCCTGTCCCGGACAGAACTAGGCCTCGTCCCCTTACCGGCCATGCAGTTCGCTCTCTGGACAACCGGGATGACCACTCTGGGACTCTGTCTTGACGAGCCGGGCTTTGCCCTGTGGTCCAAAATCCTGCCGCCCCTCAGACTGGGGTCCATCCCCATAAGCACAGACTCGCCCCTCTACATGCTGGACATGACTTTCGGTCTGGCACTGGTGGCCGTTTCCGAGGAAATAATCTTCCGGGGACTGGCCTTCTCGGCACTCAGAAACAAAAGGATGTCCACGAAGTGGATATTTCTGGTCACAGGCGTTGTTTTCGGACTGATCCACTGGTCGCAGGGCCCCATAGCCGTCATGGCCACGGCTGTAACCGGCTCCGGGCTGATGCTGTGCATGTGGCGCACTGGATCGGTATATCCGACCATAATTGCGCACTACATCATCAATTACCTGTCGTTTTCAGGGCTGGCGAGTGAGTTTTGGGGATTGTAGGAATAGCTGAAAAGACAAAAAAGTCGCTGTATTACGGGAGAGTACAATTCGCACAAGCCCCTTCGACGAATAACGAAGTATTACAGATAGACAAAACAAGCAAAATTACGCTTGCTAGATTAATCAATAATCCATTTATATTAATGTTTTTCATCATAAGCTCCTCCTTGAAACTTTGATTCTTCGCAAACTCAAGAATACAAATATCGAAGGAGGAAGTACAATTTGCACTTATAATCTCCACGGGATGATTGTCTCCCGCAATGCAACGACAATTTAAATTAAGGTGCATACAACTATAGTCAAGAAACAAACTGGGCACATTTCTTTATAGAATAACAAAAACCGTACCCGCTTTCAAGCAACTACGGTCAACAAACTAAAAAGATCATCCACATGCAGTATGCGAAGTCCATTAAAAGTAAGGGACAGGGAGGCCGGATCAAAAGCTTCCCTGTTCCTAAAAACTACTTCTTGGGCTGCAGGTTCTCACAGCTTCCCAGAGTGAGCAGCTCCACCCAGTCCAGAGCGAAGTTGAGACATTCCTCTTCATCGTTCAGAATGGCCTGCTGGCGTTCCTCGGAAACATCCAGACGCGAGAACACGTTCATATCCGTGATGAACTTGATAAAGTTGTCGACCTGATACAGGGCGAGGAAAACCATATTCAGCTTGCGTTCATCAAGGACGACCCCGGCACGGCGGGCGCGGGTCATGATCGCCATGTAGCGGTCATTGACCTCATTGTACTGTTCCAGCCCCTGATCCTTGAGCCATTCCTCGCTGGTCCACTCCTTATCCTCTTCAAATCCGCGACAGTGAGGCTCCTGAACAATGAAGAACTGCTCAATGGTCTGGCCGTCCTCGCCCATACGTGAAGCGCGTCCAAGTGGATAGGTACGGCAGGCACCGGGACGGTTTTCGTAAATGGAACAGCCTTCATCGCGCACAAAGGGACAGCTGCGCTTGGAGTTGTCGAGCATGCGCAATCTGCACATGGGAAAGCCGATCCCCGGAGTGCGAGAAATATCTACATGGTTGTGGATGAATTTCCTGCTGTCATGTCCAAGCCCCTTGCGCAGGCGCAGCACATCGTAGGGAGTCAGCATAAGATTGAGGTCGCCGCAACAGGCGTTGAAACAGCGCACTCCCGGATGACAGGCAAAACCGAAGGTCTTGCCGGGTTCAAGCTCGGGCAGGCTGTTCAGAAATTCCTGGGTTTGATCATGATCGGACATTTTACTCTCCCTCTATTTCGTTCCGCGAACAACCCCGTTGTCCCGCAGATACTGCATCTTTTTCTCTAGATCGGACTGAAGAAGCCTTTCCTCATCAGCCATGATTCGCAGTATTTCGCTGCGTGGATGCATGGCCTGCATCTTGTACTTGTTACCAAGGGCATTGCCTTCCTGAACAACATCAGTCCGGCTGGCCGCTCCGGTATTCTTGCGATGCAGAACGCGCAGATGGCCCTGATAAACACCGAATTCACCCTTCAGGCAACTGCGCAGATCATGTTCCATGTCATCATACTGCGAGGGAGAAAGGAACAGGGAAAAGCCGCCGTTGTCAAGTAGCTTGGCAGTCCGGAACAGGTGACAGCACCCGGTTACGGACGCACAGGGCCGCATGTAGTCGAAATATCCCGCATCAAGCAGTTGATGATGCAGATCGGAAACCTTGAACGGATTGGGGGACATTTTGGAAAGATCAACTTCCGGACCGTCACCTTCATCCCGGCTCGGCTGAGCAATGTGCAGGTCCACGGACTGCATCACCGCAGGCGAGGAATGATCCACCACCTTGCAGCCCCATACACCGGCATCCGGGTAAACCTTCACGGCCACACCAAGACGGGAAAGCCAGTCCGGCTGAACCTCGACATCATCGTCCAGATAAAGCGCAAAATCGCAGGCCCGGACTTCCGGGACATTCATCAGCCAGTTCCGTGCGGCGGCGGCCCCGATGTTTACAGGCAGGTCAATCCGCACCAGCCCGTCACCGAAAACCTGCTGCCAGCGGTCAATCACCCGAGCAGTGTCATCCCCGGAACCGTTATCGAGCATAAAAATTTTCGCTCCATGCAGGTCCGAAGCATGAAGAGAAGCCAGAGTCGCATCCAGTTCCTGTGCCTTGTTGAAGGAGTACAGCAGAATCGCCAGACTTCCCGCAAAAGGCTCCCGATCAAGATCAAGTCCGCGGACAAGATCATACAACCTCAAGGTCTCCGAAACCCTCCACGGCTGCTCCGCAACAGTGCCGGACAACACTTCAACAGCCTTATCTCTGCTGCCCTGCTCCAACAGGACCGAAGCAGCCAGACTGGCGAAAGAACCGCTTCCGAACGATCCGGCAGCAGCGCAAAGCAAGTCATAACTGTCCTGAAGAGCCCCGTTCTTGAAACAGAAGAAACTCTTTGCTGCACTTATCGCCGGAAGAATCTCATTCGGGAATTCCCCGCAGAGCAATTCCACGCCGAATCCAAAGTCCGAGCACGCCCCTGCATAAATCAGCCCCTGCTGCAGCCAGAACAGGTTTCCCGGCTCTTTTTCAAGGCAGGAAGCAATATAGCTCTTAATTTTAGCGCCGTCCCTTTTGGCGGATATGCGTAAAAAATAAGACAGATTGTCCGGCATACGCCAGTTTTCAAGAACTCCCCGCAGGCAGGCTGAAACAGACGCGGGAAAAAGGGGCACAAGCCCTTCAAGATTGACCAGTTGCCGGGCAACATTACCGTCGAGAGGACTGGCGGCGTAGGCAGCAAAAAGCAGTTCCACGCCAAGTTGCGGATCAGTCTCAAGAGCCCGGAGCCCGGTTTCCAAAAGGTGATTGGCTCCGACTGAACCAAGCAGCAGCCTGCGGCGAACAGCTGGATTCACTGCAGCCCAGTAACTATCGTTATAAAGATCGCCCATGTATGCCTCCGGCAGCCCTCCGGGTCCAGAGGAGAGGGGAAAACCCTTTTTGCCAAAACCAAAAAATGTTTTCCCCTCTCCTCTGGACTCCTCACCCCTTTCCCAAAACGCTTTAACAAGCTTCGCGCTTTCAGAAAAAGAAACAAAGGGAAATTAAATAAATACCTGAAACCGAAGACTGCCACAAACGCCCCGGAAAACGCAAGAAAACCCGACCCAAAGCCCGCACAATTTGTGGGTGCGGAGTCAAAGATTTTACCCGTCAAACAAGGGGGAAAAGCTGCATCTGCTTTTCTCTATTTAAAATGGATTGGTTCAAAATCAGAAACGAAGAATGAAGGATCAAGCTATTCAGGACGTGGCGCACGCTTCAAAATAAACGGCGTAGAGATGACTGTTCAAAGGCCAGCCACCAATCTACGCATAAAACAGACCACTGTAATAAACAGACAAAAATACACCCAAGCAGAACAACCATTCGAGGACAATCTGCCAGCACCGGCGGCGAAGCCCCGCTAAAAAAGTTTGGGATTCTTAAGCCCTTTTCAAAGGGTTTAAGGCCCCCGGCAGGGTCGCCGAAGGCAAAAAAATCACTTGCCTATCAGGGAATCAATATCGGGCAGTTCGATCTGCGGTGCATCTTTGGGCAGTGAGCAGTACACCCGCAAAAGAGCCTGTGCCTTTGCGGCTGTACTCAGGTAGGCACGCACAATCCTGCGGTTGACCCGTCCCATCTCCTTGCGCAGCTCACCGTTTTCAAGGAGCTTTTGCATGGACCGCGCAAGTGCTTCAACGTCTTCCACTTCGCAGAGGAATCCGTTAACGCCGTCACGGATAAGTTCAGGAGTCCCTCCGGCATTGGTGCAGACCACGGCCAGCCCGGCATCAAAAGCTTCAAGCAGTGTGTTGGGCATTGATTCCTGCCGGGAACTCATCACGTAGATATGTGAAATAGCGAGCAGCTTTATCACTTCCTCGTGACTGATGTAACCGGGACATTCAATGCGTTCAAGAGTGGAAGGAGCAGCTATCTCCCTGTATTCGGAAAGGTTTTCCATGCCTAGGGCAATGAAGCGGACCCCTTCGCACTGGGTACGCGCAAGCAGCCGGTCCACGGACTTTATGAACACGTCCGGTCCTTTGGCATGACCGGAGTTGCCCACATAAATGACGGTGGTGGCAACTGAGCGACGCGGCTTGCGCCCTCCACCGGCAAAGGAGTTGTAGACAACCTGTGCACGCTTGGGCAGCACACCGTGCCTGAGCAGTACTTCGCGGCTTTTAGCCGAATTGCAGATGTAGCCATTACCGATAAGGGAAAAAATCGGAGCCAGCGGGTTGGGCTTGTAGATAACCCCTCGATTGAAGAAAAGCTTGAACTTACGCCCGCCGAGGAGTGAAAGTCCTCTGGCTATGCAGGCGATTTTAACGGCCCTGTTGTGGAAAGTATGTACAACATCGACCTGATGTTCCTCGATAACCTCGGAAAGGAAACCGGCGGCTGCGAGCATGTTCCTGAAATCATCAAGAACAATTACTTCCACCCCCATTGCTTCCAGCTCGGGAATAAGTCCGGACTCAGGAGGAAGCACGGCTATAACACCGACCCCGGCCACGAGCATGGCCCGGGCGCTGTTGATTAGCTGACGGCTTCCGCCTGAAAGCTTCTCGGTATCGGTCATGTAAAGAACCTTGCCGATATCGTTGCGCTTGGTGAAAAATTTGAAGCAGACCATTGCCGGAGCTTCGTAGGAATACATGAGCAGCCGTTTTTTTATCCACTGGGCATCCTTGTCGGAGCCCACTCCGATACGGTTGAAACGCATGGGATCGGTACCGAGCATGTTGGCGGACCGCTCAAGGGTGAATGTTCCGGAAAAACCGGCCGCTGCGGCCTCCTGCATGGAGATGGAATCAAAATGTCCCCAGGGCCAGCACAGGTACTGGCGGCGGGCTTTGTTGATGGAACTGATCTTCACAAGGCAGCGGTTGAAATCCTCACGGCAGAACATGCGTCTGTCCTCGTCGCTGCGACGCTTGAAGGACACGTGCCCCTTACGGAACACGGGCCAGAAGCCGTTGTAGGCAAATCCGCTTCCGCAATCGAAAACCGGGAGCTCCGGGTTGAACTTGCGGTAGATACCCCATGTGGACCAGTGGGAGTCGGTAGAAAATGTTCCCTTGGAACGAAAATCCTTGAAGCAGCCCTGATGCCTACAGGTGTGGGCATGGACTTCCATACGATGGTCCTTGACCAGAGACCGGAGTTCGGCCTCGTTCATGAACTGCGAGTTATCGTTGTTGGCAATCGCGTTGATGAAGGCCTCGCGCATGGGCAGCATCTCGGTCACATCAGCCCGTGTCCTGATCTTCCCCTGACCAATGAAATCGGCAACGGCAAAGAATACCCCGGTCATACCCCGCTCTTCCAGCAAGGGTACAACATTGATCCAGTTGCTTATGTGGCAGTCGTCAAAGGTAAGGACCACATATTTATCGTCAATGGGCTTTCGGCCCATGCAGATTTCGAACAGGTGGTCGGCGGTGATGGTTTTGAAGCCCATCTCCAGCATCATGTCGAGATGGGAGGCAAAAACGGCAGGGGAATGGCCGTCCACGTCGCAGACGGCGTGATAACAGAAAACAGGAACACTCTTACCGAGCATGAGACAACTCCGAAACGCTACTATGTCAACTACCCTCCCCCGCTCCGCAGGGGGAGGGAGATATATTACATCTGCAGACGGAAAGTGTCGGTTGACAGCTTCCGTTCGAGTCGTCTTGCCACGAGACTCATCAGGTAGCAACAAATAAAGTACAAAAATGCAATGGTGGTGTAGATCTCAAAGGGATAAATCATGAGCCTGTTGTTGAGTCCCTGAGCTACGAAAGTAAGCTCAAGAACACCGATAACAAAGGCCAGGGAGGTATCCTTGAAGATAGCGATAAACTGTCCGACAATGGCCGGAAGCATCTGCTTGAGGGCCTGCGGCAGAATAATCTTCCGCATGGTCTGCCAGTAGGTAAGGCCGGTGGAAACAGCAGCCTCGAACTGTCCCGGAGGCAGGTTCTGGATACCGGAACGCACGATTTCGGCAAGATATGCCCCGGTGAATATGGTCAAGGCGATTGTGGCCGACCAGAATACGTTCATGAACTGCCCGGTCAGGATCGGGATGAAGAAGTAGATCCAGAAAATGACCATGATCAGCGGGTTTCCGCGGATAAGTTCAATGTACAGGGTCGAAGGTATCAGGAACAGCTTGTTCTTGGAGGTGCGTCCGATACCTACGAGCAGTCCGATGAAGAAGCTGACCGAAATGGCGATAACCGACATCAGGATGGAGAAGGACAGTCCGCCCAGTCCCCAGAGGATTTCCTCAGGTCCGCCGTTGGGGAAACGCCACCAGAGCATGGTGCCGAGGTTCTCCCAGATAATCTGAAAATTAAAGGTCATAAGACCTAGAACGGCCTTGATCAAAAGGGCTGCCAGAGCGGCAATGAACGCCACTTTCCAAAGCAGGGAAAGCGCCTTGCATATCGCCGAGAAAATAGCCCTGCGGGCAGCCTGAGCACTGGTCAGGCTGAACTCCTCCTGGCGTCTGCGCATGAACCGTCTGTGCATTTTGGACAGAAAGGCGAAAGGAGCCTCTATGGGCCAGAAAAGCATGTGCGCAATTTTGTGGCCGAGATTACGGCTTTTGACCGGGACAATCTGCAGCTTCCAGTTAACGAGAGTAAGAATACCGGCAATGATCAGGGAGAGGGAAAGATAAATTACAGTCGCGGCGGATGTGGCTTCAAAACCCTTGAAGGTCAGAGATTCGATCTGCTGTGAGGACCAGCACAGTTCTGCAACCCCGACGACCATGGCCAGTGAGGAGTTCTTCATGTTGTTCAGGAACTCACTGCCCAGCGGCGGAATGATGGCCCGGAAAGCCAGCGGCAGCACGATCTTGGTCAGGGTCTGAAAAGGGGTGAGCCCGGAAGAATATGAAGCTTCCAGCAATCCCTTGGGGATGGACTGGATACCGGCACGAATGACCTCGGCCATGAATGCACTGGTATAGATACCGAGCCCCACGGTGGCGGTCAGCATTTCAAAATTCTGGCTGAAGAGAAAATCGCGTACAGGCTCAGGCAGCCCCATGGGCAGGGCAAAATACCAGAAAAAGAGCTGAACCAGCAGCGGTGTGTTTCTGAAAAATTCAACGTAGCAGGTACAGAAATAATAGACCGGCTTGAACTGCGAAAGCCTGCCGAGGCCGAAGAGAATTCCCAGTACCAGCGCAATGGCCGAACTCATCAGGGTGATACTGATGGTCAATCCGAGGCCGGTGACGAGCATATCGCCCAGAACCTGTCCGTAGGAGGGATCTTCCTTGTAAAGTACGGTCCAGTCAAACTTGTATCCGAAATCGAATACCCAGCCGAAATAGTAGACCAGCAGTCCGGTAATAAGCGCCAGACACAGGTACTGCACCCATGTTTTTTCCAGATAACGGTTGATCATTGTAAAAACTTTCTCTTTATCTTCAGTTTTAAGAAACAGCGGGGCCGACTTTACATCGGCCCCGCCTTATCACGCTGATTAGCGATTCAGGAAAACCGTGCGGTTTTCAAGTGAGCCCTAGGGCCACTGTTCAATCTTTTCGGTGAGGGGGAAGTAGTACTTGGTGTCGGGACCGTACCACTTGTTGTAGATTGCTTCGTAGGTACCGTCGTTCCACATGTCCTGAAGAGCGAAGTTAACGGTGTCACGGAGCTTGGAATCGTTTTCGGGCAGACCGATGCCGTAAGGCTCGTTGGAGAAAAAGTCACCAACCAGTTCATACTTGCCGGGAACCTGTGCAGCGTAGCCAAGCAGGATGGTGGAGTCGGTGGACCATGCGTCTACGCGACCCATCTGCAGAGCCTGGAAGCACTCGGATTCTTTCTGGTAAGAGATAACCTGGGGATTTTCATCGCCCATTTTCTTGAGCAGGTTCTTAACGTTGAGCTCGGAAGTGGTGCCCTGCATAACGGCTACTTTCTTGCCTACGAAATCTTTAAGGGAAGAGAACTTGCCTTTGGGAGCGAGCATCTTCTGTCCATCGAAAAAGTAGGTGATGGAGAAGTCGATGGAGTTATCGCGGGAACGCTTGTGAGTCATGTTGGAAACAGACATGTCGATACGGCCCTGCTGGAGGAAACCGATACGGGTTTTGTTGTTAACGGGAACCTGGTCGATTTTCACGCCCATGCGTTTTGCAATTTCGTTTGCAATGTCAACGTCGAAGCCGACCCATTCCTTCTTGGCGTTGTAGAACGCACCGGGGATGGAGTCGGTCATGATGCCGATACGGACAACCTTGTCATTCATGATCTTGTCATAGGTGGCGCCTGCGAATGCAGTTGCAGCAAAAGCCATAACCAGAGCGGCTGCGACAGCCAGAGTCATAAACCTTTTCATTCTTTCCTCCTGCGTGGAAATAGACAAAGAGTATACAAAAAGAGCGGCCCCCGACACCGGAACGCCGCCTGCTTCCTAATGGGTAAGGATCTTGCTCAGGAAGAGTTTGGAACGCTCGTGCTGCGGATTGTTGAAAAACTCCTCCGGAGTGTTCTCTTCAATCATAGTTCCCTCATCCATGAAGATGACCCGGTCCGCAACTTCGCGAGCAAAACCCATTTCGTGGGTGACGCAGACCATGGTCATGCCCTCGCGGGCCAGAGCCTTCATAACGTCCAGAACCTCGTTGATCATCTCCGGGTCCAGGGCTGAAGTGGGTTCGTCAAAAAGCATGATATTGGGGCGCATGGCCAGGCCGCGGGCAATCGCCACACGCTGCTGCTGCCCGCCTGAAAGCTGCGAAGGATAATCTCCGGCCTTGTCCGGGATGTTGACCTTGGAAAGAAGTTCCATGGCCAGTTCCTCAGCATCCCGGCGCTTCATATTTCGCACCATGGTCGGCGCAAGTATGATGTTTTCCAAAACCGTCATATGCGGATACAGGTTGAAGGACTGGAAAACGAATCCGATCTCCGCCCGCAGCAGAGGCAGGTTTACTCTCGGACCGTTAACGTCCATACCTTCAACAAGAATCTCACCTTCCTGAATGGGTTCGAGACGATTGATGCAGCGGATCATGGTACTTTTACCCGATCCGGACGGACCGCAGACAACAACCACCTCACCCTTTTTAATTTGCAGGTTGATATTCCGCAGGGCGTGGTAGTCACCGTAGAATTTATTGACATTGTTAAATTTTATCACTTTTGTACAAATCCCGTAAAAAATTATTCTGGCACAGAAAAAACGGGTTACCAAATGGAACAAAATTCGGCAAGTCCTCGCTCATTTTGGATTAACGCTCCCATTTTTAGCGATTCGCGAATTATATATCTCCACAAAGACCATTATTGTTAAAAACGACCCGATCATTTCCAGCAAAGAGCAAATCCACACAATTTTGTTTTTTGCGTATCACGAAATTTTTTTTAATTTCTTTGCGCTTTCATGATATTTTTTCCTTATTAATCAATATGAAGGAAAGTAGATCCTCAAGAGGAAGGAGCAGAACATGCATGTATACAAGCCCTTTATCCGCTCTCCGGCACCATGAACCGGCGCCGCCGCGCAGGATTTTCTTCATGATCATAAGCACAACTGCTGAAATTTATCTCCATATTATATATATGGAGTTGAAAAGGTTCCCACTTAGAGATATGAAAACCCATGCCTGACAGTACATTACTATTTATAGCCGAGCCCCAGTCCGTCACGACCGTCTTTTCCCCGCTTAAAGAAGCGGGGTATCAAGCGGGTCTTGCCGACAACCTTGCCGGGGCCATCAATTTCATCAAAAAATCCAAACCCTGCCTTATTTTTACCAGACCGGTAATGCAGGGGTACTCTGCTCAGGCCCTTCTTGCAGAGGCTGTCAATATTGAAAATTTCCCGCCGGTCGTAGTCTTCTCCCGCAGCGGATCGGCCGACGAAGCCCGCAGATTCATGGAGCTCGGAGCAAGGGATTACTGGCTTGAGCCTCTCACCTGGGATAAAATCAAGCTGATGCTGCCGGACGAGCAGCTCCCCACCATGCCCAGCGAAGCGGACCTGTCAGGTCCGGAAGCGCCAAAAAGCGCCGCGACACCAGCAGGATTGGGTACACAGGGTAAATATCAGGTCATAGGCCAGCATCCGGCCATGATGAGGGTTCTTGGTCTTGCCAAACAGGTCGCAAAATCCAAGGCCACTGTTCTCATATCCGGAGAATCCGGTACCGGTAAGGAAATGTTCGCCCGTTTCCTGCACCACCATTCCGACCGCCATGACAAACCCTTTGTAGCCATCAACTGTGCAGCACTGCCGGAACACCTGCTTGAATCGGAACTTTTCGGTCACGAAAAAGGAGCCTTCACCGGGGCAATCAGCCGCAAACTTGGTAAATTCGAACTTGCCTCAGGTGGAACCATCCTGCTTGACGAGATCACCGAAATGGACCTCGGCCTTCAGGCCAAGTTGCTCCGTGTGCTGCAGGAAGGCGAAATAGACCGTGTGGGCGGAGTTGAAACCGTAAAAGTGGATGTGCGAGTGCTGGCCACCACCAACCGGGCAATCGAGGAAACCGTAAAGGAAGGTAAATTCAGGCAGGACCTTTTCTATCGCCTGAATGTCATCCCCCTCAAGCTTCCGGCACTGGCCCAGCGCGGCAACGATGTTCTGCTGCTCGCCAAATTTTTCGTGAACAAGAACTGCACGGAGTACGGCCTGCCGCCTTTGGAGTTCTCGGAAGAAGCCGTCAACTGGCTGCTGAATTACGACTGGCCGGGCAACGTCCGCGAACTTCAGAACCTGATGGAAAGAGCGGTCCTGCTTGCCGGCGGCGGCCCCATTGAATCGCGGCACTTCCTGAGCGACCCCGATGCCTGGATGCCGGAAGAAAGCTACACAGCCCCGGAATCCGAGCCCTCCCCTGACGGTTCCGGCCCTAGCGCAGCCGAAGCCGGAGTTGCCGCGTCATTCGAGATCATGCCCATTTCCGAAATGGAAAAACAGCTCATCATCAAAAGCCTCGACCAGACACAGGGAAACCGCACCAAGGCGGCTGAACTGCTGGGAATATCCGTGCGCACCCTGCGCAACAAGCTCAACGACTACAAGAAGGAAGGGCTGGATCTGTAAAGGGTTCAGCTGCAAAGACCCCCCTACGAAGTTTGGGATTATTAAACCCTTTTCAAAGAGTGTAAGCCCCCGAAGGCATCTAATAAATTTCAACACAATCAGGTGACAGAGCCATGAAAAAAGGGTCAGCCAATACATTGGCCGACCCTTGCGCATTTTGAGCAGTGGATGGTTGCAAAAAACTGCTAGGCAGTAATGACTTCCATTCCACCCATATACGGGCGGAGAGCTTCAGGAACCACAATGGAACCGTCTTTCTGCTGGTAGTTTTCCACAACAGCAACAAAAGTACGTCCCACAGCCAGTCCGGAACCGTTAAGGGTATGCACGTACTGAGCCTTCTTGCCGTCTTTGGGCTTGAACTTGATGTTGGCGCGGCGGGCCTGGAAATCCCCGCAGTTGGAGCAGGAGGAAATCTCGCGGAACTTGTCCTGTCCGGGCAGCCATACTTCGATGTCGTAGGTTTTAACGGAACCGAAGCCCATGTCACCGGTACACAGGGTGATAACCCGGTAGTGCAGGTTGAGACGTCTGAGAATCTCTTCAGCATGGCCGGTCATGGCTTCGAGATCTTCAAAGGATTTGTCGGGATGGGCAAAACGGACCATTTCCACCTTGTGGAACTGGTGCTGACGGATCAGCCCCTTGGTGTCCTTGCCGTAAGATCCGGCCTCAGAACGAAAACAAGGTGTGGGAGCACAGTAGGCCATGGAAAGTTCATCTTCGTCGAGCACTTCATCGCGGTGCAGGTTGGTCAAAGGCACTTCTGCGGTGGGGATCATGTAGTAATCCCAGTTCTCCAGCTTGAAGAGGTCCTCGGCGAACTTGGGCAACTGGCCGGTGCCGAAAAGGGAGTCGCTGTTGACTATGTAAGGGGGTATCACTTCGGTATACCCGTGCTCTCCGGTCTGGATATCAACCATGAAGGCCGTCAGGGCCCTTTCCAGCCTTGCGCCCCATTTCCTGAGCACGGCAAAGCGGGAACCGGTCAGTTTAGCAGCGCGTTCAAAATCAACGCCACCGAGCTCTACAGCAAGGTCCCAGTGCTCACGGGGTTCAAAATCAAATTCAGGCTTTTCGCCCCAGACCCTGATAACCGGGTTGTCATCTTCGGTCCTGCCGTAAGGAACGGATTCATCCGGCATGTTGGGAACTGAAACCAGCCATTCACGCTCCGCAGCTTCAATATCCTTAAGGTCTTCGTCAAGAGTCTTGATCCGTCCGGCGACCTCACCCATACGGGCGATTATTTCGGACGCATCTCCGCCTTCCCTTTTGATCTTGGCGATGTCACCGGAGGTTGCGTTGCGCTCGGCCTTGAGGGTCTCAACTTCCTGCAGCAGTGCCCTGCGGCGATCATCAAGGACTTTAAATTCATTAACATCAAGCTTGGAGCCTCTCTTTTCAAGGCTTTCCCGAACAACATCCAGATTGTTCTGCACAAATTTCAAATCAAGCATTTCATTCTCCTCATCTCATATAAAAAGGCTCACCTTGGGCCGCTGGTTAGCTAGTACCCAATGTCGTGCGGTTTTTAAAGGGTCTTTTTGCAACTAATGTAATCAGGAAAGTCACAAATCATCAATCCCCATGGCCTTATTGCCGTAAACGCAGCCGATATTAACACAAATCCCCACAAATAAAAGCAGTGCCATAATGCTGGAGATCCAGCAGGACACGCAGACGTAGACAGCCCCGAAAAACAGGCCGAAAGCCTGCAGCCCCTTCTTCCATCCCCATGGAGCGGCAAGCCACCTGCGTTCAAGGTCAAGCAGCCTGTCAATGCGCCTGAAAGGGGGGACCGGTTCGGGAAGTTCACACAGGGAGCAGACAACTCCGGCAAGAAAGACAAAAAAAAGCACCACGGAATGAAACCAGAGAGCCATAAGAAAGACCGCCAGGGAACCGAGCATGGCAATCCAGTTCCAATGGGATTGATGTCTTTTCCAGACATACTCTGCTGCAGAGCCTATATTCATGTCACTCCATGAAAATAAAATTAACCGGAAACAGAACAGTAGAGATACTACCCCCTAAAACACCTGCTGCCAACGGTGTATAGCACCATAAACAGCCCGGCAACCTTAATATGTGTTTCTGTCCTCTTCAAATATGTCTCAAATCAGTATAAAGTGCCGCATGATCGACAGCATTGTTCCCGCCATTGGCGAAATACTGGTGAAAAAAGGCTGGACCCTGGGCACTGCGGAATCGTGCACCGGGGGACTCGTCGCCGCAACCCTGACCGATTTTTCAGGCAGCTCAGCCTGGTTTTCCGGGGCGGTGGTGGCTTATTCCAATGAAATTAAAATGTCCCTGCTCCATGTGCCCGAAGAGGCCATCATGGAACACGGGGCGGTGAGCGAAGCCACTGTGCGTGCCATGGCCGAAGGCGTGTGCCGAACCCTCGGCACCGACGCAGGAGTCTCCCTTTCGGGCATCGCCGGGCCGACCGGCGGCACACCGGACAAACCGGTAGGCACGGTCTGGATGGGCTGGCATGTCCACGGCAAAACCCATGCTGAATGCTTTCTCTTCTCCGGCAACCGCATGGAAGTAAAGCAGCAGAGCCTGGAAAAGGCACTTGAACACCTTCTTAATTATCTGAAACAAGCCTGAACAACACATGAAAATAACAGCCGCCCTGCTTTCAATTCTCCTTTGCTTCATCACTGTCTCCCCGGCTCTCTGTTCCGATTCCCTGCGCACCCATCTCGGACTGCATGGAGAAAGCAGAGAGACAAAATCCGTGCTGCTCCAGACCATCAGCGAAGAATGGCATAAGCTTCAGAACGCCACCGGACCGTTGACCGTGGATGGAGATGTGCTGGCCTACTGGGACGGATACTCAAACACAAGAATCGACGGCGAAAGCAAGGAAGGCCTGAATCAGGGAGCAGTCAAGGCCCGCATGAGGCTCAACTGGCAGCCGACCGAAAACGGGGTCTTCTTCTTCCAGATGCAGGGCGGTTACTCGGATACGGGTAGCAACCCCTCCAGCAGGGGGCTGGTCGCCTCTCCGCTCAACTCCCAGGCATCGCGCACCATGGCAGGAGGCCAGATTTCCGTTTCCGATGTCCTGTACACTCAGCATTTTGGCAACAAGCAGGCATACATAACAGTGGGCTGGACCGACCCCGAATCGTTCATCGATGAAAACCGCTTTTCCGGTAACGGACGGATTCAGTTCATCAACACCATATTCAACAACGAACCCATTTTTGACTCCATTGACGAGTCCCTGCCAATTATAGCTGTCGGCCTGCAGCCCTTGAATCCGCTTCACATCACGTTTTTCTCACAGTCATCACGGCGAAGCGCACTGGACCGGGAGCAGCAGAAGGAAGCCTTTGAGGACATGACAGACGACCCGCTGATCGGCGGACAGATCACCTATGCCCCAAGATTTGGAGACCTGCAGGGCAACTACCGTTTCTTCTTCTGGACCAACACCTACGAACAGCCCAGACTGGACAGTACAGACGGTTCTGAGAACTGGGGAATCGGCTTCAACATGGATCAGGACATCACCGACGACTTCGGTGTATTCGCCCGTCTTGGAAGAGGCAACGGAGCGGTCAACGACATTACATGGACATGGTCGGCAGGAACGCACTGGCAGGGCCCCATCCCTGAACGTGACGAGGATGTCTGGGGCGTTGCCGCAGGCGGGGTGCAGGGCAACCGCCACACAGCCAACAAGGATATGGAATTCCATTACGAAACCTACTACCAGATCAAGCTGGCTGACAACTTCTCCATTGTTCCCGACATCACCTATGTGACCAACTCAAACTGCAACAGCCACAACGATGATATTGTGTTCGGAATGTTGAAATTTTTCTTCAGTTTTTCCACACCCTGATCAAAAACGCTGCAAATGGCGGGGATAACATGAAAAAGATACGAACATTTATTGCACATCCAGTGCCGGAAGAGTGGCGGGAGATCATCGGAACAGCCTCGGCGGAACTTCATCGCGGGCTCAAATCAAGAATAGCCTGGGTGAAGCCGGAAAACCTGCATTTCACCATAAAATTTCTTGGCGATGTGCCTGAAGACACCATCCCCTCTCTGCATGCCGCCCTGCAGGAAATTCCCTTTACTCCGTTTGACATTACCGCCGGGAACCCCGGATTCTTCCCGGGCCATGAAAATCCCCGGATCATCTGGATCGGGATGAACAGGGGAGCCCAGGAATTCTGTACCAATGCCACTGAAGTAGACCTGAAACTGGCGAATCTTAGTTTTGAACGGAACCAGAAAGCATGGCATGCCCACCTGACCATTGGACGGGTAAAGACCCCGGCCCACGACGACTGGGTTGCCCTGGCCCGCAGAATAAAACAAATCGAACTGCCTGCCGCGCACATATCCGGATTCAATCTGTATCAGAGCATTCTCACCCCGGAAGGCCCGGAATACTCCGTGCTGCATACTTACGGGAACTAGGACATAGATGAAGGTTCTGCACATCCTCAGCCAGACGCCGGATTTTACCGGAAGCGGCAAATACGTTCTGGAAATGATCGACCAGAGCAGGAAACAGGGCAACGAGAATTTTCTGGTCGCCGGAACCCCCTGCGACTTCGACCTGCCGAACAATGTCCTTGCCCCGGAGAAATGCCTGTTTGTACGCTTCGGGCACGATCTAGATTTCCCCATTGTCGGTATGAGCGATGCCATGCCCTATACGAGCACAGTCTGCTCAACTCTTACAGCGGACCAGATTGAAAACTACAGAAAGGCATTCCGGCGGGTAATCGCGCAGGCCGTCAAGGACTTCTCTCCGGATGTGATCCACACCAACCACCTCTGGATGGTTTCGGCTGTCACCCGTGAAGCAGCACCCGGCATACCCGTGGTAACCACCTGCCACGGAACATGCCTGCGCCAGCACAAGCTCTGCCCGGACCTCGGCAGGTCTCTCATAAAAAACCTTTCGGGGATCGACAGGATCATCGCCCTTTTCGAGGACCAGAAGGCCGAAATTCAGGAACTGCTGAATTTCCCTGCCGAGCGGATTTCGATGATAAGCGGCGGTTTCAACAACCAGTGCTTTTTCCATGAGCAGGAGATTGCCACTCCGGACACAGTCCAGCTGCTCTATGCCGGCAAGCTGAACGTCAGCAAAGGAGTCCCCTGGCTGCTGAGAAGCCTGCAAAGCATAAAAGACTGCAACTTCCACCTGCACATGGCCGGCGGAGGCAGCGGTCCGGAAAAAGAGCTGTGCCTGAAGCTGGCTGCAAGTCTGGGAGACCGGGTCACGGTTCACGGAATCCTGTCTCATCAGGAGCTGGGCAGGCTGATGCGGCTGGCCCATATTTTTATCCTGCCTTCTTTCTTTGAGGGACTGCCGCTTGTTCTGCTTGAGGCCATGGCCTGCGGGTGCCGCATAATCACGACTGATTTGCCGGGGGCCAGAAAGCTTTTCACCCCGCCACACCCGACCATGGTCCGAATGATTGAACTGCCGCCCCTGAAGACTGTGGACCGCCCCCATCCTGAGGACGAACCGGAACTCGAAAAAAGGCTGGCCGGGATCATACTTGAAGGGCTAGCGGATGTGGCAGGCGGGGCAGCTCCCGATACTGATTATATCCGCAGCACTTCAGAGCCCTACACATGGGAAACGATCTTCAGCCGGGTTCAGGATGAATACCTGAAAGCTCTCAATGGCAGGGCAGACTGAAAACGGTCTGTTGACGAACAGGCAGCAACACAAACTGGTTTTCATAGTCCCCCGCAATCAACGCCGGATAAAGACAGACCGGCTTATACCAATCCGTGGACGCCGGAACAGGTCATCACAATGGAATGCACATTTATCGGAGTCGGCGCAGCATTTGACTACAGGCAGACAAACACCTCTGTTCTCGTTGAAACAGCTGAAAAATCGATGCTTATGGACTGCGGCTTCAATGCCGCCCATTCATTTGTCCGCCGAGCCCGCAACCCTGCCGAACTCGATCTGATCTGGCTTTCCCACTTTCACGGCGACCATTGTTTCGGTCTGCCCTTCCTTGTCGGCTACCTGTTCACCGCCGAAAGGACCAAGGAACTGACCATCTGCGGACCGGCCGGAGTAAAAAACAAGATTCCGGACCTGATAGCAATGGCATATCCAAACCTTCTGGATAAAATTGATTTCCGGATAACAATCGAAGAACTGGAACCGGATAATAATTACTGCATTTCAGGATTCAATCTTTCGGTGTGCAATGTTGATCACTCCCAACCTGCCATGTGCATACGTTCAGAGCATGATGGACGAGCCGTATTTTACAGCGGGGACGGAGCCATGATTCCTCAATGTACTGAACTCGCATGGGAAGCCGACCTCGGCATACTGGAGGCATACGGGCTGGACTATCCGGTTAAAGGTCATTCAACAGTCAAGGAATGTCTGGAGTTTGCATCTGCTTCAAAAATCAGGCAGGTTGCACTTGTGCATATGGCCCCTTTTATGAGAACCTTCAGGCAAAGCGATATTGGGGACCTTCTGGACAAATTCAAGTCTGTCCAAGCCCTCATTCCTGAAGAGGGACAAAGAGTCCTGCCCGGTCGAACGTCCGGGGCAGGCAACGTGACAAGAGAGGAATAAGTGGCAACCAGTTACGATCAAATCGTGCGCGATTACTTTGAGGGACAATCGGGTCACGTAATTCTTTTAAGCGACGAGCCGTCCTTCTACAAACTCCTTCGGGGAACCCTGTACAAGATACTGGCCATCCGGCGTGACTGCATGAGCTATTTTCAGGAGCAGTCCAAAGCCATGGTGGAAATCAACGACAAAACCGGGGCGGGGATTCCGGTTCTTATTTTTGTCGAACGCCTTCTCAAAGGAAAGCCATCCGCAGATTTCATACTGAATATCAAAAAACTCTATCCGGGAGTAAAACTTGTTGTCCTTACCGGTGAAACCGGCGAGGAAGAACTCATCTTTCTGCACGAACTCGGTGCCAACAACATCATCACCAAGCCGGTTTCAGTGGACAGCCTTGTCCAGAAACTGGCCTTCACCATCAGACCGCAGGGCAAGCTCAACCAGCTTGTAGACGGCGGCAAACAGCTCCTGCGCCGCGGCGAGCTGGACAAGGTGATGCAGATCAGTGCCAAAATACTGGAAATCAAACCGGACAGCCCTGCCGGACTCATGCTCCTTGGCGATGCCCTTAGCGGGATGGGACGGCGCGACGAAGCACTGAAAGCCTACATGAAAGCCCATGAACAATCCAAAGTGTTCATGGAACCCATCAAGAAACTGGCTGAATTCTACAAGGATAATGACGACAGCCAGTACCTGCGCTACCTCAAAAAACTCGACTCCATCAGTCCGCTGAACACTGAACGCAAATGCGAGATTGGAAGGGTCCACCTTGAACGGGAAGAACTCGATGAGGCCGAGATCTACTTCGATCAGGCGGTGAAGTGCGCAGTCAAGGAAGCACACAGCTACCTTTCGCAGGTGATGAGCGGAATTGCCGAATCACTTTTCGACATTGCCCCGGAGAAGGCGGAGAAATACTACTCCAAGCTTTTATCCGTAAAAGCAACAAGCCTCACATCGGACGATCTGGAAACATACAACCGCCTCGGCATTGCCCTGCGCAAACAGGGAAAATGGCAGCGTGCGGTTGAGAACTATCAGGAAGCACTGAGGGTTGCGCCAAACGAAGCAGGGCTTTTCTATAATATCGGCCTGGCCTATTCGGACGGCAAGGAGTATGCCCTGTGCGCCAAATACTTCAAGCGCGCTGTCCGTTCCGAACAGATGATCCACAAATCAGCCCCCTCGGTAGCCCGCAATATTGCAGGAATTTTCCTTAAGGTTGGCATGACCGATGAAGCCAGATTTGTGGTTGAAGACGCCCTGACCGAATTTCCGGATGATGCCCGTCTTAAGGCCCTGTTAAAGAAAGCGGTCCCGCAAGGCTGACTTTTCCGTAAAACTTTACCCGGTCGGCATAAAACGGCTTCCGGCCATGTTCAGGACAGTTAATCTATGCTATTTTTGACTATTCTGGTTTTCTGTTTCATCATCTTTATGGTTCTATATGCCCGCTATATGAATGCTGAGGGAGACATATCAAAAAAAAGGATACAGATTGACAAAATGCGCAGCAAAGCAGAACTGCGCATTAAAAAGATCAAAAAAGGCACGGAACAGATTTACCGGGACATAGAGCAATCAAATATGCGACTGGAAGGACTTCGGCAGACTCTTCAAGGCGAAAGGAGAGCTGACAATGGTTCTTGAACTGTTACTTGCCGCTGTTATCCTTGTGAGTGCCCTTTTCGTCAACCGGATGATAGGTAAATGGCATTCAGAAATGATCAGATCCTTAAAGCGGGAAGAAGAAAATATCCATAACAGCATTACGTCAGCCCTGCGAGAACAGAAAAAAGCCTTGATCACCCTGAAGCAGATAAAGTCGCAGATTGTCACTCACGAGCAGAAAATCGAAGACCTTACCATGGAACCACGGCAGTAGTTACAGAATAGACTCCGGGGCTGCCTCTTCATAAAAAAGACATCCAATTCACGCAAAAAACAGCCTCAAGTGCCTGAAAGCGTTATCACGCAAACACGATATCACTGGAGGCGACGGTGTCACTGTTGGTAAAGGTCGCGACCAGCTCATTACCTCCGGCTGCATCTCCGTTGGTGTCATACCAGAGCTGATTGTTTACATCGTCATAAACGAAACAGGCGTTGGAGTCGGCAAAACCTCCATTGCTGCCGTCATATGCAGCAGATGTGGTATGGAGCTGAGCGGCACTGCTGAAATTAAGCGGATCGAAATAAAGCCTGTCCTCTCCGCTGGTGAAGTTGTCTATGGTGTCGTCGCCCATTCCCAGATCCTTCCAGAAAACAGTGGAAGTCTGCCCTGTCTGGAGAAAATAATGATCCGCGCCGAGATCTCCGTTCAATGTATCGCTGTGTGACGTGCTTCCGACAAGTGTATCGCTGCTGGTTGTTCCGACAACAGCCTCAATATTAGTGATTGTCTGCACATCGCCGCTGGTAAAGAGAGTTGCGGAAGAATCCAGTACAACGTGCACACCTGCTGAACCGCTGTAATAATAACTCAGCACATCGCTGCCCGCTCCTCCGTCAATTTCGTCAGCCCCTGTCCTTGCGTAAATAATGTCATCACCGTCACCGGCAATAAGAGTGTCATCCCCGAGACCGGAAGTCAGGGTATCAGCATTGTCGGTAGCGATAACCTTTTCAATGTTGGCCAGGACGTCCTCATCGGTAGCAGCGACAATACTTGCCGTTCCCGCCTCCAGATCCACGCTGATGCCTCCGGACGTATGGTAGGCATAACTGACGGTATCCATTCCTATTCCGCCGTCGAACGTATCCAGACCCAAGGCCCCAAAGATCGTATCATTTCCGTCATTGGCATCAATAATGTTGGAAGAGCTGTTGGCGGTAATGGTATCATCAAATAAGGAGCCCACCGCATTCTCAATACCTGAAATTGTATCCACATCAGTGCCAACAACAACCGTTGCCCCTGAATTCATATCCAGGGTAACACCATTCGCGGCGTAGTCGTAGAGAATCGTATCTGTGCCGCTACCACCTACGATGGAGTCAAGACCGTCTCCTCCGATAAAGGTGTTAAAACCGGACTGCGCCTCAAGGTGATCATCACCGGCTCCGCCGTCCAGCAGATCATTGCCGGCTCCGGCATAGATGGCGTCATCACCGGCGTCACCGAAAATGACATTGTCATCTGTTGAACCGGAGATAGTGTCTGCGTAGATAGACCCGAGCACGTTTTCCACGCCGGTAAAAGTATCTATATCCGTAGCTGTAACCGAACCGCTTCCGGCACTGATGTCAACCACGATTTCGTTGGAGGCATAAGCATACGAAAGAGTATCGAGCCCGGTACCGGCATTAATCGAATCCATGCCGTCGCCGCCGAGAATGAAATCAGCACCGGCCCCGGTGTCAATGCTGTCGGCTCCGACACCGCCGTCCACGTAATCATCGCCATCACTGCCCCAAAGGGTATCATCCCCAGCGCCGCCGGACAGAGTGTCATTGCCCTCGTTGCCGTACAGCTTATCATTGCCGGAAGTACCGGTTAAAATATCATTTCCGGTTGTTGCGGTAGCGATTTCAAAACCGCTGATAGTCTGAACATCACCGCTGGAATTCAGCGTCACAGACGATCCGAGATCAAGAATGACGGATGTGATCCCGGCTACGTTGTAGTAGGATAAAATATCAGTTCCGCTGCCACCAATCAGGGAATCAGTACCGAGACTGCCGATGACCCTGTCATCCCCGTCTCCGGCATCAATGGTATTGGCGGAAGAGTTTCCGGTGATGGTATCAGAGTATGCGGTTCCGATGGCATTCTCTATTCCTGCAAATGAATCCACATCGGTACCGGCCGCAACAGTTGCCCCGGAACTCAGGTCGATGGTTGCTCCTGTTGTGACATAGGAATAACTTACAGTGTCCACCCCGGTACTGCCGGTAATTGAATCCAGACCGTCACCGCCGATAAAGACATTGTTTCCAAGAGCAGAATACATGAAATCATCCCCGGCACCTCCGTCCAGGGTATCGTTGCCGTCCCCGCCGTCCATCGTGTCGTTTCCGGCATTACCGTAGAGAAAGTCATTTCCCGTTCCGCCTTCAATGGAATCGCTGCCGGCACCGCCAAAAATTGTATCGTCGCCTTCCTTGCCAAAGAGGAAGTCATTATCATCGCCGCCGTCAATATAATCAGCCACGCCACCGCCGGTTATGGTGTCATCGCCGGTTCCCCCGTAGATGGTTCCCTGCGCAGCAGCATAAGGACCGGTATTCCCTTGAAGGGTAATTGTATCGTTACCAGCATCACCATACAGGTAGTTTATACCCCAATTGGACTCAATGTAGTCATTGCCTCCGCCACCAAGCGCCGTACTCTGGTAGCTGACATTTATCCTGTCATCACCATCGCCACCATCAACATAATCCTTCGATCCTCCTCCTGAAATGCTATCATTTCCGGCTTCCCCATAAATGGTGTCTGCTCCGTCCCTGCCATAGATAGAATCGTCTCCGGAACCGCCGTAAACGAGATCGTCACCGTAATCACTGTATATGGAATCATCTCCATCACCACCCCAGATGGTATTGGCTTCGGATGATCCAAACAGACGATCATTCCCGGAGCCGCCCTTGATATTCTCGATACTGTCAAGACTCAAGGTATTGATTACGGTTCCGAATTCGTCTTCAATTGTTGCGGTACCGGTAGTCGTGGTGATGGTTACGTTAACGTCGTTGGTCAGGGTTTCAAAGGCGATAGTATCCGAACCTGCTCCGCCGATTATGGTATCGTTCCCGAGAAGGGGTTCGAACTTGTTGTCCTCTGCGTTACCGCCCAGATAGTCGTCGTAGTTGGAGCCGATGATACCTTCAATGCTGACCAGAGTATCCTCTCCGTCGGCACCGGTGGATGTTCCGTCAGTCAGGCAGACGGAAACAGCGCCCGTTGCATCGGCATAGGAAGCGAAGTCCACTTCATCAGCAGCCCCTGAACCACCATCAAGATAGTCGTTGCCGGTCCCGCCGTTGAGCATGTCTTCGCCTTCGGCACCATAAAGGGTATCATCGGAGTCCATACCGAAAAGTTCGTCGTCGGCTTCAAGGCCGTATATAGTATCGGACGCTGAGGTTCCCTTCAGGATGTCGGCATTGGCTGTTCCGGTTATTACGGAATCTGCCGGCTGATTTGAAGACGCAGTTGTTGTCCCTCCGTCTGTGCCCGATGCGGTAGTCTTCTCTGGCTCAGGATCAAGTGGTTCTTCCTTTGGTGTTGGAATCGGCTCTGGTACAATAGGCTGTATCGGCTGTGGAATCGGATTGGTGATCAAAATATTTCCTATATCACCTCCGGTCCCTCTTCCAGTACCGTCACCGCCAGTTCCTGTTCCGGTCTTAATCGGACCAGGCTCTCCGTCATCAGGACCGTCTCCACCCGGACCTCCAATAAGACCGTCGATAACAACACCGTTTCCTCCGGTCATCTGCCCGCCGCCGGGGTTCACATCCTTGGGAAGATCATCTCCGCCCTTACCATCATCACCGACATCCTTCTGCCCATTATCCTCGCCAATCTCCCCTTCACCCTGCTGCCCGGTTCCTTCGCCCTGCTGTTCAGTTCCGTCACCCTGCTGTTCGGTTCCATCGCCCTGTTCTTCAGCATTATCCTGTGCAGCCTCATCCTGCTGGTCAGCATTCTCATCTGAATTCTGATCTTCAGTGTCATCAACCTGATCGTCATCTCCCTTGTTCTCGCGTTCCTCCTGTTGCTGCTCACGGATATCCTGTTCCTGGCGGATGTTGGAGGGCGCTATTTCACGGAAGGTATTGAACTCCTGCATGGTCAGGGGACGGACAGGCGAAAGCATACCGGAACTGGCAACGTCGACCAGTCCCATGGACTGGCCTATCTGCCTGACCGCACCGGTGATGTTACTCTGGACAATAAGGGCCTTACCGGAATGGATTTCCTCGACCCCGTGCTTTTCGCCGTTGCCGGGAATTACTTCGTGAACTGTGGTTGTACCGCGGATTCCGATGGTGGCCAGCGGTGTGCCGACCTTGAAACGTTCCGGGTTCTGCTCGGCGATCTTGCCGGTGACCATACGGAAGGTTCCCTGAGTGATGTTGACCAGAAAATCAGAAGCACCGGAATCTTCGAAAACATAATCATCAAGGGCGATGCGGGAATCCGCACCCTGAGAAAGGAGAGTATCGTCAACAAACCTGATTTCCACATTGCCGGACGCACCGGTAACCAGCTCCTCACCCTGATAGATGGGAGATCCCGGCTCCAGTACCCGCATTCCAGATGCGGATTCGGCATATGCTTCGCCTGTAAGACCGGTTACGACCCCGATCTCGACAGGACTGGCGGAACTTTCAGGCATCAGTACTCCTGCTGGATTGTCGAACACTTAATCGGCATGTATTTGCGCAAACTTAAGACTTTCCGACAGATCTTAAGTTAAGCATTTTTTCCCTGACTAGCAAGGGCATAAACATTTCCATATGCACAACACAGCAGCAAGCATGTATCGTGCCTATTCAAACATATACTTTTGAGCATTACAAAATAAAAAACATGATCACACAGTGTTAACGGTAAAAATCAGACCAAAAGATACACAGACTAAGAGGACTGAATGAAAAAAAATGCCGCCCTATCCTACGGAAGGGCGGCATTTTTTTGTCGTCTCAGTATCTCTACATTCAACTTACAGATATGTCGGAAGCATTAAGCTCAGTAACCCCGTCCAGAGTAGCCACCAGCTGCGCCCCGCCATCATCCTGACCGTTGGAATCATACCAGAGTTTTCCGCTGCTATCGTCAAAGACAAAGCAGGCATCAGAACTTGTCATGTCCGAACTGGTCCCGTCATAATCTCCTGAAACCGTAAACAGCTTTGCATCGGCAGAAGAATCAAAATCGCTTCCGCTGAAGAAGAATTTGTCTTCACCGGAAGTAAATTTGAAAATAGTATCTCCGCCATCACTTGCTGCAGTATAGACAAGTTTGGTCGCCGTACCTTCAACCAGAATTACGGAGTCGCAGCCTCCGCCGCCCTGAATGGTATCATGAAAGCTGCTGCCGGATGGCAGGATAACGCCGCTGCTGCCAAAAAGGGTGTCATCATACCCGGAGCCGATAACCGCTTCAATGGAGCTGAATGTATCACAACCATCCGCACCGGAAGACGTCCCGGCATCCAGATCAACAGTTACGGCACCGTCTGCGGAAACATAGCTGACAGTATCAAGACCATCCCCGCCGATAAAGGAATCGTCACCAAGCCGTCCTTCGAAAATGTTATCGGCATCGGAGCCGGTAATTATATCAACCCCCTTTGAACCGATGACATTCTCAATGCTGATAAGAGTGTCCACCATACCGGCAAGATTACCGGTTCCGATACTGCCGGAAAGGTCTACCGAGAGTCCGTCTCCACCGGTGTCAAAGTCATAGGAGACCCAGTCGCTGCCGCCTCCTCCGTCAATAGTGTCTTGCCCCTCACCGCCGGAAAAGGTTTCAGCTATGCTGCTTCCGGTGAAATGATCATTATAATCAGAACCGATAAACGACTCCACCCCGGAAAAAGTATCATGCCCGTCGGTATACGTGGCGGTCCCTGTTCCTGATCCGGTATCGGCAACAACAACGACTGCCTGAGAAAAGGTTATGGAGTCCGTACCGTCTCCACCATCAAAATAGTTGCTCCCGGTCTCGCCAGAAAAACTGTCATCGCCGTCTCCGCCGCAGAAAGTATCTCCGCCGGAAGTCCCCATATAGGTATCGTTGCCATCGGACCCGACATGGGTAGCGAAGGATTCAAGCAGGGTATCAGTTCCGTCGCCGTGGGAAACCGTATTATTGGCTATGTCGAAGGTAACCCCGTCGGTACCCGTAATTATCAGGTCAGCATAGGAAACAGTGTCGTCCCCGGCTCCACCGTCCAGTGCATTTGAGCCCTCCCCTCCGAAGAGAGTATCATCCCCGGCTCCGCCGTAAATGGTGTCGTCTCCATCAAGCCCCATGAGAATGTTCGCGGCCTCAGATCCGGTTATCTTGTCGGCATCGGATGACCCTTGGGCATTCTCAATATACTTCAAAATATCGTTCCCACCACCGCCCGTTGCAGTACCGTCGGTCCCGGTGGACAGAGTCACGGTTACACCGGTTACGAACTCTGCATAGGAAACCCAGTCGTTGCCCGTGCAGCCATCAAGCGTATCGTCCCCGGCTCCACCGTCAAGGAAGTCGTCTCCGCTTTCTCCCCGCAGGTAATCATTCCCGTCACCGCCGAAAAAGGTATCGCTTCCTGAACTTCCGGTAAAAAGGTCATTGGAGGCAGAACCTACAAAGACTTCTATGCCCGTGAACGTATCAAACCCGCTGGAATGATGGCTGGCTGTGCCTTCGCCAGCAGCAGTCAGCACAAGATTGACCACATCGGTAGACTCTTCGAAACTGAGCGTGTCCAATCCGTCGCCACCATCAATGGAGTTGTCACCTTCGCCGGCAGTGATAAAATCGTCCCCGGCCTCTCCGAGAATACTGTCATCTCCGCCCAGACCGCTGATCACATCACGCCCTCCACCGCCGTAGAGGGTATTGCTCTCGCCGCTGCCGATTATTTCATCATTCCCTGATGAACCACGGACATTTTCTACGCTGATCAGGTCAACTATGCTGTTCGTCCAGTTTTCATCCGAGATCTCTTTAAATATAATTGCAAGGGGATCTGCCGCCGAAAGGTCAACTGAAACACTGTACGCCGAGCCCAAGGTCTGGAAATCAATCCCGTCTGATCCGTCTTTGCCGTCAACATAGTCTCTGTTCTCATCGGGCGAGTCTGTGGAAAAGTCCTTGCTCAGCAACACGTCGAACCAGTTATTCCCTTCATCGCCGGTCAGGGTGTCGGCGTACAGGGAACCTCTCACACCCTCTATATTCACAAGTGTATCCGAGCCTTCCGCACTGAGCGCAGTTCCCTCTGAAAGAGATACCGTAACCCCCGCCTCGGAATAGGCATATGAAACATAGTCAACATCCCCGTCGGAAGTTCCGCCATCAAGGTAATTGACCCCGGCTCCCCCATAAAGAAGATCGTCCCCGGCTCCGCCAAGAAGGGTATCATTCCCGTCGTTGCCGAACAGGGTATCGTCGCCTTCATTTCCTATCAGGGTATCGTCCCCATCATTTCCGGATATGGTGTCGGCCATTTCCTGGCCGATGATCTTATCTCCGTCTTCAGTGCCTTCCAGAGAGTTGCTCCGCCCGGACTCACCGCGAATCACATTTATGCCCGAATCTTCGTCAGAGGTACTGTCATCGTCAGAGTTGTCTTTATCTCCCGAATTATCGTTCGCATCGGTTTCGACATCTTCAGGGGTGACATCGTCATTATTGTCTTCAGACAGAGGCTGTTCGCTGCTCTGTCCTTTTCCTTCTTCCCGATCATGGTTGTTATCGTCCTTCTCCCCTTCCGCACCATGGTCTCCCGGCTGCTGATTTTCCATGGCCTCCGGCTTATCTTCAAGCTTGGGAGGTTCGATGAGTTTGGTCCCGTCAATATCCTTCTGGTCCACAAGGATATCACCGCCGGGATTGATGGCTCCACCGGTTGGAAACAGGACACTGCCGGGATCACCGGCCGGATCGACATCACCCCCGCCGGGATCTACATCCTGCGGGAGTTCCTCCTGCGGCGGCTG
The DNA here is from genome assembly GCF_050916235.1 of Maridesulfovibrio sp. FT414. GTDB lineage: Bacteria > Desulfobacterota > Desulfovibrionia > Desulfovibrionales > Desulfovibrionaceae > Maridesulfovibrio. Next base: position 2,440,391 of record NZ_CP104854.1, on the reverse strand, counting down.
TTCCTGTCCCTGGTCCTGCCCCTGGTCTTCGCCCTGCCCGTCAGGATTGTCTTCAGGCGGGGCATCATCGTTATTGCCTCTGTCCTGCTCTTCACGTTCGGAACGTATTTCCTGCTCCTGCCGGAGGCTGGCCGGTGCGATATCACGAAACGAATTGAACTCCTGCATGGTCAACGGACGGACCTGCGAAAGCATCCCGGAACTACCGACATCGACAAGCCCCATGGGCTTACCGATCATGCGAATTGCCCCGGTGATGTTGCTCTGAACAATCAGGGCCCTGCCGGAATGAATTTCCTCAACCCCGTGCTTTTCGCCGTTCCCCGGAATAACCTCATGAACAGTGGTGGTGCCCCGGATGCCGATGGTTGCCAGAGGAGAGCCAACCTTGAACCGTTCCGGGTTGTTTTCGGCTATTTTACCGGTGACAAGGCGAAAAGTTCCCTGTGCAATATCAAGCATCAGCTCAGAAGAAGAACTGTTCTCCGGATCGTATACGTAATCATCAAGCGCGATGCGGGAGTTTTCACCCTGAGAAAGCAGGGTGTCGTCAATAAAACGGACTTCGACATTCCCACCGGCCCCGGTGACAAGATCTTCTCCCTGATAGATCGGGCTGCCGGGCTCAAGAACTCGCAGTCCGGAAGCGGATTCGGCAAAGACCTCACCATTCAGGCCGGTAATAATTCCAATTTCATTGGAAGCAGGCATAAAAAGACTCCAAAACGCGTGCGATTATATTTAAAATATCTACTTCGAAATAAGATAAGTGCGCATCCTATCCGAAGGCCGGTCAGCAAACAAGCACAATCGGCATCTGCCATAGAGAACAGACGTAATCAGCCCGCACCACGACTCCACCGCCGATCTCGCCCCCGAACAATACGCGTGGAAAGAGTTACAGCAGATAATGACAGAGGGCCGAACGGGAAATTTTGCTCCTTGTGTTATCTCCGTGAAATGGTGTAGGCTTGTAAATAAGGTATAAACCGGAAAACTACGCAGTTGTCGGAGGCCCAGATGGGAATATTTGAAAACAGGAACGGAGCCGGAGAAAGGATTCCGGTCTGGCTCAGGGTCACAGTTCCCACAGTGGCTTCGCTGGTGCTGTTCATAATAGTCATATTTGCCCTGCACATGCCCGCTGTTCGCGATGCCATGCTTTCCCAGCGCAAGACGTCACTGAAGCACATGACCCAGATAGCAATGGGAGTGCTTGAAGACATGCGGGAAAAAGAACGCAAGGGTATTCTTACTCCCGCGCAGGCCCGCCGTCAGGCGGCCGACACGATCCGCAAGATGCGCTTCGGTCAGGGGGGAAAGGACTACTTCTGGATAAACGACACAAACGCAACCATGATCATGCATCCCTACATGCCGGAACTGGATGGCAGGGATCTCAACAACTTCACGGATTTCAAGGGAAACCCACTTTTCAGGGAAATGGTCGACGTCACAAAAACGGACGGGGACGGCTACGTGACCTATTACTGGCAATGGCAGGACCAGCCTGAAAAAGTTATGCCCAAAATATCCTATGTAAGACGCTTTGAGCCGTGGCACTGGATACTGGGGACCGGGCTGTACCTTGATGACATGGAGAAGGAAGCGTCCATCCGCAACCGCGAACTCATCATGATGACCCTGATAGTTCTCGGACTTATCAGTGTCCTATCCGCCTATACCATTATCCAGAGCAGAAAAGCCGGAAAGCAGCTCCTTGAGAGCGAAGCCCTTTTTAAAGGAGTGTTCAACCACAGCCAGCAGTTCATGGGCGTGCTTACCCCTGAAGGGGTGGTGCTCATGGCTAACAAGGTGTCTCTCGATTTCGCAGGGATAGACGAGGAAGACGTTCGCAACCGTTACTTCTGGGAAACCCCTTGGTGGAATTATTCCATAGATGCCCAGCGGGCCTTGAAGGAAACTATCCAGATTGGGTCCTTCGGCGGAATCGGCAAGGGTATTTTCAAGCACTTCGGAAAGGATGGAGAATGCATATACGTCGATTTTTCCGTAAAGCCGGTCAGAAGTGAGAACGACACGGTTCTGTTCCTCATAGCCGAAGGGCACAACATCACCGAACTTACCGAAGCGCAGGAACGTCTGGCGGTAAGCGAAGCACTGTTTAAAGGTGTCTTCAATCAGTCCCTGCAGTTCATGGCGGTACTCGGGCTTGACGGCACCCTGCTTGAAATCAACCAGTCATCCCTGGATGTGCGCGCCGTGACGGCAGATGACGTACTGAACAAGCCTTTCTGGGATGGTCCGTGGTGGCAGAACCCGCCATCACTTATCCCCCCTCTGAAGGATGATATTGCCAAGGCTGCCGGCGGCAAGGTCATCCGCAAGGAGGTTGAAGCGGTTTCGGATGAAGGCCTGCATCAATTCATAGATTTTTCCCTGAAGCCTGTTTTCAACGCCGAGGAAAAAATCATCTTCCTGCTTGCAGAGGGCAGGGACATAACTGAACTGCATATTGTTCAGGACCAACTGCGCAATCTCAACCGGGATCTTGAAAATAAGGTTGAAGAGCGGACCGTCGAGCTGCGGCAATCCATTGAACGCCTTGAAAAGGCCCAGAATCAGCTCATCCAATCGGAAAAAATGGCCGCGCTGGGCGATCTGGTTGCCGGTGTGGCTCACGAAATCAACACTCCGGTGGGCATCAGCGTAACCAGCATCAGCTATCTGGAAGAAAAGCTGAAAGAAATCGACCGCAAGATTGCCGCCGGGGATCTGAGAAAGTCCGATTTCGACAAGTTCCTGAATGTTGCAAGGGAAACAACCAAGTCCAGCATGCTTAACCTGCACCGGGCAGCGGAACTTATCGGCAACTTCAAACAGGTCGCCGCCGACCAGGCTTCTGGACAACGCAGAACAATCTACTTCGGCAAGTATATTGAGGAGATACTCCTCAGCCTGCGTTCAAAGTACAAGAGGACCAAGCACAAGATTAACGTAAACTGCCCGGAAGATCTGCAGCTCAGCACCTATCCCGGAGCATTCATGCAGATACTTTCCAACCTGATCATAAACTCGCTAATTCACGGTTTTGAAGGAATTGAGGCCGGGAACATAGACATAGGAGTAGAGCTCACCGACGAATACGTTGTCCTGCGCTACACCGACGACGGCAAGGGCATGAGCGAAGCAAACATCGGCAAGGTTTTCGAACCGTTCTTCACCACCAAACGCGGTGACGGAGGAACAGGACTCGGCATGAGCATTGTTTACAACCTGGTCACCAGCAGGCTTGGAGGGACAATCAGCTGTTCCAGCGTGGAAGGACAAGGAACGGCATTCACCATATATCTGCCTCTTGAAATGGTGGTGTCTTCCTGATTTTCTTGATTTACCGACCCTTGACGGGTTAACTAGAGGTAATATCTTTAAGGCTGCCGCAGTGAGATATATGCGGCGGCTTTCTATTGTCCTACCCCCTGAACACAGGGACACAACTTGAAAATACAGGAGTTCAGCATATGACAAGCCAGATTAAAACATTTTTCCTGCTTGCCGCCCTGACGGCAATCATCCTTTTTCTGGGTGGGATGATGGGGGGCCGCACCGGCCTGATCATCGCCTTTGCCTTGGCAATGTTCATGAACGTCGGCAGCTACTGGTATTCCGACAAAATCGTGCTTTCCATGTACAAGGCCCGCCAGCTGTCTGCATCTGATGCACCCATGGTCTACTCAATGGTGCAGGAACTTGCCGCCAATGCCGGTATCCCCGCACCGCGCCTTTACGTGATCGACCAGCAATCCCCCAATGCCTTTGCCACCGGCCGCAACCCCGAAAACGCCGTGGTAGCCGTAACAAGCGGGATCATGCGTATTCTCACCCCTGACGAACTGCGCGGGGTTATCGCCCACGAAATCGGACATATCGCCAACCGCGACATCCTGATCCAGTCCGTGGCCGCAGTTCTGGCCGGAGCCATCATGATGATCGCCAACATGATGCAGTGGGCGGCAATTTTCGGTTTCGGCAGCAGCGATGACGAAGAGGGAGTAAACCCCATTGCAGCCATAGCCCTCGCCATTATCGCGCCCGTTGCAGCAACCCTGATCCAGATGGCGATCTCCCGCTCCCGCGAATTCCTTGCCGACTCCACCGGTGCAAGAATTTCCAACGATCCCAAGGCGCTGGCCTCGGCACTCTACAAGCTTGAAGCGACCGCAAGGAACCTGCCCATGGATGCCAATCCGGCAACCGAGAACATGTTCATCGTCAACCCCTTCAGCGGCGGGAACATGGCCAACTGGTTCAGCACGCACCCCTCCACCGAGGAACGCATCTCCAGACTCATGGCCATGGCCGGTAAATAGTCTTAGATCCCGGCAGGCTTATCCAGGTCTGCCGGGATTTTTCCATTTGATATTGGACAGTTGCCTCCGGCGAATCTGCGGGCTGAGCTTAAAGCGCTTAGCGCTTTTGACGATCTGATTTCGCCTATGGATCATATGATTTTCTAGGACCTTTTGAGCTAAATATTCTTTGGGAACAAGATGATGACTAAGGTATTTAAATATTATGCAGCGGTACTTCTCTGTCTGTCACTTGCAGTCACGGCTTTTCCTGCGCTGGCATCCGGCGGGGAATCCCTGCGGATCACCCCTGTAGTCAGGGCTGTGCAGAATATCTCCCCTGCCGTTGTGAACATCACAGTAACCCGCATCGTGGAGCGCGGGGTATCTCCTTTCGGACAGATGTTCGGTGCCGATCCCTTTGATTCCTTTTTCGACGAATTTTCAGCCCGCAAGCAGAAATTCAGGGCCACCAGCACCGGGTCCGGCGTCATCATCAACGGCAGCAAAGGGCTGGTTCTTACAAATGCCCACGTTCTTTCAGGTGGCAGCGACATCAAGATCAAACTGATCAACGGCATGGAATACCCAGCGGAGATCGTCGGATCCGATGCTGACTTCGACCTTGCGGTACTGAAAATAAAGGACGCAAGGAGTCTGCCGCAGGTAAAAATGGGGGACTCCTCCGATATATACATAGGCGAAACCGTTATCGCCATCGGCAACCCCTTCGGCTACACCCACACCGTGACCACAGGGGTTGTTTCAGCCCTCAAGCGCACCGTAAAATCCAAACAGGGCTCCTTCAGTGACTTCATCCAGACTGACGCAGCCATCAACCCCGGCAACAGCGGGGGCCCGCTGCTCAACATCATGGGCGAGCTGATAGGCATAAACACCGCCATTCAGGCCGAAGCCGAAGGCATCGGCTTTGCCATCCCAATCAACCGGGCCAAACGGGTGGTGGAAGAACTGCTCGCTTCCGGCAAGGTCTCCCCGGTATGGCTGGGCCTCAGCGGACAGGACCTTGATCAGGGATCGGCAAGTTATTTCGGGCTCTCAAAAGTCCATGGGCTGCTGGTGACAGACGTATACAAAGGAACCCCGGCGGCCGATGCCAACCTTGCTCCCGGAGATGTGATTCTATCGATGAACGGTATCGAGGTTGAAGACAAGGACAGCTACCTTGCCCTGATGCGCGGCCTGACTCGCAGCGAAGACATTGCCATAGAGGTCCTCCATTCAGCCAAAATCCATAAGCTGAAGCTGCACCCGCAATCCCTCACTTCCACACAGGTGCAAAGCTTCGCCTGGGCCCGCTGGGGCATGGCCGTTGATCGCGACAGCCGCGGAAGAGGGATGCTTGTAACCAAGGTGAACAAGAACAGCCCGTCAGGGAAACTTGGCCTTCAACCCGGAGACAAGATTCACCAGATCGGCAACCGGCTGGTCGACTCACAACAGGATTTCCTCGACGCCTTCCTGCGCTACCGCATGAACAACAAGGTTATGCTCAAAGTACAGCGCGGACGGAATTTCTATTATGTAAAACTGAATTCTTAAAAATAATTCTGATGCGCTTTGCGCTTTTGACGGTTTGATTTCGCCTCCGGCGGCCAAAGGAGCTAAGCCCCTTTGTAATCCCTTTTAGTGTCAGGCTATTTCTCGGAATCAACGCAGCATACTCATTGTGTTTTCTGAAATTAAGGCAACACGCAAAAATAAAGAAACTAGGCCACAATATCTTGTCAGATATTGTGGCCTTATCATGTACAAAACAGCCCTCACAATCTCCTCCCGATCCGACACACCAATGAAGCGAAACATATTAAAGCGTCTTTTGGGGAGAGGGGCTGGGGAGGCAATCAACTAAAACGAAAAAATCAAACCGTCACCAGTGGCGGTCCCTTCCGGAACAATTCCGAAATACCCTAGAATCTCGCGGATAAGCGGTTTTTCCTCTTCAGGGCCTTCGACTACGGCGGCATCTCCTTCGATTCCGCACAGGGCCTTGAGAACAGTCACGGATTCCTCAAAACCGCCGATGCGGTCCACAAGTCCGAGCTCCACGGCCTCACGACCGGTAACAGCCCTGCCGTCGGCGATCTTCTCAACATCCTTGCGGTCCAGCTTGCGGGCCCTGGCCACATCATCAACGAACTGGTTGTGTATGTCCATTATCAGGGATGTCAGGTATTCGCGCTGTTCCGGAGTCAATTCGGAGTAAGGAGATCCTGCTCCCTTGAGCGCACCGCTGGTTATGATTACGGGTTTGACCCCGAGTTTATCAAGCAGTTGGTGGAAGCTGGCATATTCGGCTTTGACGCCGATGGAACCGGTTATTGACCCGGAACTGGCCATGATTTTCGTGGCCGGAGCCGCAGCATAGTAACCGCCGGAAGCAGCCACAGTACCGAATGACGCAACTATCGGTTTGACTTCGGCAAAGGCTTTTACAGCGTGGTAAAGTTCCTGCGATGGAGCAATGGTTCCTCCGGGGGAATTTATGCGCAGCAATACGCCTTTTACAGAGTCATCCCGGCGCAATTCGCGCAGAAATTTAACCGTAGACAATGAGTCGGTGATGGTCCCCTGCACACTGACGATGCCGATCTTTCCGGATGAGAACAGAGCGCTGCCATGAAAAAAGGCTGCGGCCCCCCAGAAGAGGACCACAGCCATTATAAGCAGACTGAAACCGAATAGAAACGGATGTCTGACAGAGAACCCTTTCTTAGGATTCTTCATCCTCAGACTCAGCAGCTGCCTTGGCTTCGGTAGCATCGGCAAGCTTCTGTTTCAGCAGTTCACCCAGAGTGTTGCCGCTGTCGGCGGGGCCGGAGCGGAATTCTTTGGGCTGACGCTTCTCGGTTTCTTCCTTGAGCTGCTTGATGGAGAGGCCGAGGCGACGCTCATCAGCAGACACATGGATTACTTTAGCCTGAATGGTCACGCCTTCTTTGAACATCTCGGAAGGATTCTTGATCTTCTTGTGAGAGATTTCGGAAACGTGAACGAGGCCTTCAATACCTTCTTCAACTTCAACGAAGAGGCCGAAGTCGGTGATATTGGTGATCAGTCCTTCAAGGGTGCAGCCCACGGGGTACTTGGTGGGAACCTGAGACCAGGGGTCTTCGGAAAGCTGCTTTACGCCGAGAGTGAACTTCTCGTTTTCTTTATCAACAGTGAGGACTTTAGCCTGTACGGTATCGCCCACGCTGTATACTTCTGAAGGATGGCGAACCTTGCGGGTCCAGGAGATATCGGAAACGTGAATCAGGCCGTCAATGCCGTCTTCGATGCCGATGAACACACCGAATTCGGTGATGTTCTTGATCTGGCCTTCAAGGATGGTTCCTTCGGGGAACTTCTCAGCAACAACATCCCAGGGATTCGGCTTAACCTGCTTCATACCAAGGGAGATGCGTTTTTTGTCGGGGTCTACACCCAGAACAACAACGTCAACTTCGTCGCCTACGCGAACCATCTGGGATGGGTGACGCAGTTTGCGGGTCCAGGACATCTCGGAGATGTGAACCAGACCTTCAACGCCGGCTTCAAGTTCAACGAATGCACCGTAATCGGCGAGGTTGGTAACCTTACCGGAGTACTTGGCACCTTCGGGGTACTTGCCGGAGATGTCTTCCCACGGATCGGGAACAAGCTGCTTGAGGCCGAGGGATACTTTCTGTCCTTCCTTGTCGAAATTCAGGACTTTCAGTTCCAGCTCATCACCCAGTGCGACCATTTCCTTGGGGTGCTTGATGCGCTTCCAGGACATGTCAGTGATATGGAGAAGTCCGTCGAGACCGCCGAGGTCGATGAATACACCGTATTCGGTGATATTCTTGACCTTACCGATAACGGTCTGCTCTTCTTCGAGAGTTCCGAGCAGCTGGGAACGCATTTCATTGCGCTGTTCTTCAAGAAGAACACGGCGGGAAACGATAACGTTGCTGCGGCGACGGTTGATTTTGAGAATTTTGAATTCGTAGGTCTGATCCACGAGAGCGTCCATATCGGGGACGGGACGCAGATCAACGTGAGAACCGGGGAGGAATGCTTCCACTCCGCCGAGATCGACGGTGTAACCACCCTTGATGCGGCGAACGATTCTACCTTCGACAACGCCTTCGTGATCCTGCATTTCTTCGAGTTTATCAAAGAGCTGCATGCGTTTGGCTTTATCGCGGGAAAGGTGGATGGTGCCTTCGCTTTCGTTTTTGTTAGCAACAAAAACGTCCACTTTGTCACCGACCTTAACGGTCATCTTACCATCAGCATCCATGAATTCGGATGCTGCGATCTGGCCTTCGGACTTGAAGTTTACGTCGATAAGGACGAAGTCTTTGTCTACTTTGACAACTTCACCGGAAACGATGCTTCCTTCGTCCAGGTTTCCGAAATCGGCATTCAGGTAATCTTCAAGGGCAGCCTCGAAGTCCATTTCCATTTCGGCGTTCATGTTTTCATTGTTTTCCATGGGTTACCTCCAACAACGATGTCCTCGGACAAAATTTCGGCACATATATTATGGGAGAGAGGCACTGGATCCAACCTGCTCATGCGTTCCGAGGCAGCCGATGCCCAAGCTGTCCGTTGGTCATAAAGACCGCCCTCCCCCTAATGCCCGTTACGGGGAATCAATGCCGGCAAGCTTATCCGGAGCCTTGCTCCAAAAAGAATTTACCAGCTAGAGATTAAGAGAATTGCTTCTATCCTAAAAACGTCGCCCTGTAAACCAAATTCACCGCCCCATTTCTTTCCCGAGCGTATATCCATCTCCAGAAAAACGAAAAGACCGGAAACATCCGGCCTTTTCAAAAATTCTGTCGGAATACGACTCTATCCGCGGCACTGATGCTTGATATTGACTCCCTGAGCAATAAAGATCACGGATTCGGCAATATTGGTGGCCTGATCGGCAATTCTTTCAAGATGGTTGGCAGCCATGATCAGATGCACTCCGCGCTCGACGATTCTGGTTTCGGAAACCATATTCTCGATGAGTCCTTTCAGGATGCGCAGGTTCAGGCTGTCGGCCTCGTTATCCATGGAGCATACCCGGGCAGCCAGATCATGGTCTTCGTCGGCAAAGGATTTAACCGCCATGCTGACCATGTTCCGGGTGACATTGGACATCTGCTCAAGAAGCTGGTTGAACGGCAGCGGAGGCCTAGTACTTAAGAAAACAGCCCGATGCGCAAGGTTGACGGCCTCATCACCGATGCGCTCAAGGTTGCTGGTAATGCGCATGGCTCCGACAATAAATCTGAGATCGCGTGCCATGGGCTGGTCAAGAGCCAGCAGCTCGATATTGAACTTGTCCAGCTCACATTCAAGCTCGTTGATCTTGATATCATTCATGATGATATCTTCGGCCAGCTCAGCGTTACATTCCGCCAGAGCCTTGACCGCATTATGCATGGCTGTCTCGGCCATGCTGGACATTCTCAGAACCTGAACCTTCAGGTCGTCCATCTTCTTTGTAAAATGAGCGCGATGCTCCATGACTGCTTTCTCCTCAAACAGATAGCTTTTCCATTTTCACCCGGACCAAATTAAACTGCAGCAGTGGAAACCCTCCCGCTTACAGCCCGGACTTAACCGAAGCGTCCGGTAATGTAGTCTTCGGTCTGTCTGTTCTTGGGCTTGGTGAACATTGTTTCGGTGCTGCCTACCTCAATGAGCCGCCCCATATAGAAGAAAGCGGTCTGATCCGACACACGGGCTGCCTGCTGCATGCTGTGGGTAACGATGATGATGGTGAAATTTTTCTTGAGCTCGTGGATCAGGTCTTCAATCTTCTGAGTGGCAATGGGGTCCAGAGCGGATGCAGGCTCGTCCATAAGCAGAACTTCCGGCTCAACCGCAAGCGCACGGGCTATGCACAGGCGCTGCTGCTGACCGCCGGAAAGGCCCAGCGCGGAAGAGTGCAGGCGATCCTTGACTTCATCCCAGAGAGCTCCGCCTTTAAGGCTTTCCTCTACTTTACGGGCAATGAACTCCTTGTCCTGAATTCCGTTCACGCGCAGCCCGTAGGCAACGTTTTCAAAAATGGACTTAGGAAAGGGGTTAGGCTTCTGGAAAACCATACCGACACGCCTTCTCAGGGTAACAACGTCGAGCCCCTGTGCGTAAATATCTTCATCATCAAGGGTAAGGCCACCGTCAACGCGGGTACCGGGGATAAGATCGTTCATCCTGTTCAGACAACGCAGAAAGGTACTCTTACCGCAACCGGAAGGACCGATGAGAGCAGTAACCCGGTTCTCTTCAAAGTCCATGCTGATACCTTCAAGCGCCTTGAAGTCCCCATAATAAAAATCAAGATTCCTTGAAGCGATTTTAACAGCTTGCCCCATTAGAACACTCTCCGTGAAGAAGTTTTATATAACATAAAAAAACGGGCCGGACCCTTTCCGGCCCCGGATCTGATAAGCGGACATACGGCATGAACCTCCGTTCACTGCCGGGATGACCTTTTAGATAGCCGGGACTGGTTACAGGGCAATGACCCGTATGTTACGTTTATGTGACGCAAAACAAGCTTTAAAGGAGTGTAAACGTGGAAATAAATTCTTACTTTTCAGAATGTTGAATTGAATGTTCGCTGAGATAGATCAAAATTTAACAGCTATAAGCAACTCTTTCTTGTTCTTTTTGACCTCGGAAGAAAGTCGTCCCGGTATCCCGGTATTCCCGAAATAAAGCACAAGACGCAGCTTGTCCGGATGCTCACCGATCACGATCTTCTCGACACCGCAATCCTTCAATTTGTAGAGAGACGGTCCCTTGCAGTCCCATTTACCAAGCAGATCAACCACCAGCCTGCGCGGGTTGTCCAGATTAAACCATTTCACCCTTCCTGCCGGGGCTGTCAGGGGCAGCCGTAATGAAATCTCTCCGGCGGCGCAGCGGACATCAAGCGGACCGACTATTCCACCGGCAGAAGCAACACTCTTCTTAGCCGGGGCGGGCTTTGAGGCAACCTTTTTCGCAGTCTCTACAGGAGCTGTTTTTGCCGGAGCCGGGGCCTCCGCAGTGGTCGCGACTTCAACAGGGGCTTGAGCTTCAGCAGTGGCCGAAACTTCAGCTGAACCGGTAACAGCCTCAGCAACACTGGTTTCGTTGCGGGCACCTGCATCCTGCTCGGCACCGGAATAACCGGAACCGATCTCGGACTCGTTAAGCTCTTCGGCAGTTTTATCCTGACCTTCCTCCTGAGAAGACTTCAGCGGCAGAACCAGATTGCTGACTTCCTTGCGCACAACCGGGCCTTCACCGGATACCGGGTCAGTCTTTCCTTCCATTTTCGCAAGAAAAGAGTCGAACATGCCAAAGTGGTAAAGGCCGGCATTAACGCCGACAACCAGCAGAATGATCAGGAGAAGGACTGTAGTGGGACGAATGTTCATTTTCATTTCGGCTATCCGTGCTTGAGTTGATTCAGTGGCACAGCATAGAGAATTTCTGCATGAAAGCAAAGAGGGAGAAAAAAACACCTACTGCGGGATAGTTATCCTGAAACATGTACCCTGCCCTGGCTGGGACTCTACAGTAAAAGACCCACCGTGATTCTTGGTGATGATAAAATAGGAAACCGAAAGTCCCAGCCCTGTCCCTGCCCCTGGAGGCTTTGTTGTAAAGAAAGGATCAAAGATGCGTTTTCTTATCTTATCAGGCATGCCGATCCCGTTATCTTCCACTTCAACGACAACCTTTCTCCGCTCTTTTCTGGTCCTCAACGTCAGAACGGCTTCTCCTTCACCACCCCTCTTTTCCATGGCGTGAGCGGCATTCTTGAACAGATTGAGAAAAACCTGCTCCATTTCCGAAGAAATGCAACGGGAATTTGATGCGTCCGGATCAAACTCCCTTACAATCTTTATCGACTTGAAATCATAATTCTTTTTAAGATCATAATCGCTTGAGGCAATCTCAAGGGCAGTATTGAGCAGAGAATTTATGTCACAGGTTGAAAAGGCTGAAACACTTTTTCTGCTGAAATCAAGCATATTACGAACAACCTGCGCTGCCCGTTCTCCTGCAATCCGGATACTTTCCAGTTCACGAGGAATGTCTCTCCTTTCAAGATAGCCGCGCAACCCCGCAAAAGATATTCCTTCAGACTCAGCAGCAGCAACGTTTGCTTTGAGATCAGGCGACAAGCGCCGGATAACATTCTGCACTCCCTGAAGAATACCGGCCAGCGGATTGTTGATCTCATGGGCCATTCCAGCCGCAAGTCCTCCAACGGACATCATCTTCTCAGTCTGAACCATTATTTCTTCAAGTTTGCGTTTCTCAGTTATATCAACAATGGTGATCAGGATCTTATCCAGCGGCCCCTCGTTACCGGGTATGACCTCGGCATAAAGCAGCACATCCATCTCCACTCCAGTGAGGTCAAGCACTTTGCCTTCTCCATGGAAATGCTGCTTTCCTGAAGCCAGAGCCGCAACTTCAAGAGCAAACAGATCCCAGGAAGTATCACAGAACAGATCTGCTATTCCTTGAAGCAAATCTTCCTTGCGTTCCGCCTTGAACAACAGAACCGATGCCGGATTCACATCGATAACTTTTATAGCAGCCAGGCATTCCTGCAGGTCAGAACGGGACTCTCGGAAATAGAATTCAAAATCATCAATTCCCTTCGCCTGCAGTCTTTCAAAAATCGGCACCAGTCCGCTCATATTTTCTTCCCAAAGGGAAAAAGGGGAGGACTCGAAGAAACTCCTGAAGCGAAACTCACTCCTGCACAACTCGCCCTCTGACTGCACTCTTCGTTTATTTTCCTCTACGAGCTTCAGGTTGGCCTCATAGAGCTCCGCCGTCCGTGACTTTACGGCCCGACGTAAGCGGCTGTGTCTGAAAAACAGCAGAGAAGAGGATACTGCGATTAGGATTACAACTATCCACGCCAGAGCATCAAAAACAAGCAGGGAAAGACGGCTCTCTCCGCCCCACCCGTCGTTGGGTGCCACAGCCAGGGTCCAGTAGCCCTCCGGCAGGGCTATCCGCTGAGTCTCGGGCGACTCACCGTAAACTTTTCCTTCTCCATAAAAAAGTTTTCCTGAAGCATCCTTAATGGCCAGCAATTTCTTTCGCGAATACTCCGGGATACCTGCTTCAGACAGAACAGGTGGCACGTCCAGAACCATTGAAACCAGCCCCCAGAACTTTCCGTCCTCATAAACGGCAATCCGGCAGACTATTCCCAGCCCTCCCTGACGCAATTCGTATGGACCGCTGAGAGCCATCCTTCCGTTTTCAATAGTCCGCTGAACATCCTTACGAACCTGCGGGCGGGTGTCTGTCAGGAGATTATGCCCCAAGGCCTTGCGATTCCGATCCAACGGAAACACGTATTTATTGACGCCCCCCGGAGCTATTATGAAATTACGAATACCGGCAGCCGATCCGTAGAGTCCTGCTGCAAACGCCTCAAAGGATCTGGAAAATTCCAGTTCAGCATTCCCCTGCTTGATGGCTGCCTCTGCAAAGGCTTTCAATCCGAGAAGCAGGGAGAACCGGCTGTTCAGGGCATTGTTCAGCCCTACCGAAACTGTCTCCAGTTCCATTCGAGTGGAAGCACGTTCCTGACGGATCAGCAGCTTTTCGTACTCCGTATGCATATTATATAGGAGCGTAGCGGCAAGCGTGGCAATAACCAAAGCAATGACTATCGCCCACAAACGCCCGTAACGCTCAGCCATGTTATGCATATTTTCCATTCGATACTGCTCCGAACGAATTAACCATGCAAGGCGGTAAAATGCTGCCCGCCGATATTACTGACGGCACCTTACAAACGAAGCATCGGCAGACCTGAAAGGTCCGCCCGCTTCGGAAACTGTTTTCACCAGATCAACTGTTCATAGGACGAACTCCCCAGATGCTTCCGGCATAGTCCATGATGGCCCGGTCGCTGGAAAAACGTCCGGAACCGGCAGTATTCAGGATAGAGCTCCTCAGCCAGCCGCTGCGATCAAGCCAGAGCGCATCTACCCGATCCTGTGCGTCAACATAGGCCCGATAGTCCGCCAGAACCATGTATGGATCTCCGCCGTCGAAAAGGGAATCCAGTATCGGCCTGAACATATTCCTGTCCCCCTCGGAGAAGGTGCCGTCACCGATGTAATGCAGAGCCTCGGAAAGCTCCCTGTCAGAGGCTGCAACTTCTGACGGATTGTACCCGTTGTGCCTGCACGCATCCACTTCATCAGCGTCCATACCGAAAATGAACATATTATCCGAACCGACCTCCTCCATGATCTCGATATTTGCTCCGTCCAAAGTCCCGATGGTCAAGGCCCCGTTCAATGCGAATTTCATATTTCCGGTTCCGGAAGCCTCGGTTCCTGCAAGAGAGATCTGCTCCGAGAGGTCGGTTGCCGGAATAATCCTCTCGGCCTGAGATACCCGGTAGTTAGGCATAAATGCTATGCGCAGCCGATGGTTGACCGTAGGATCGGAATTTACGACCGCCCCCACGGAATTGATCAGCCTGATTATCCGCTTGGCCAGAAAATATCCCGGAGCGGCTTTGCCGGCAAAAAGCTTCAGTCTGGAAACCGATACGCTGTTCGGATCATTCTTCAGCCTGCAGTAGAGGGTTACCGCATGCAGAACATTAAGCACCTGACGCTTGTATTCATGAATGCGTTTGACATGGACATCGTACATCCAGTCAGCAGGCAGATACAGCCCGTAATCATTGCGGGCATACTTTACCAGCCGCTCCTTGGCCTGCAGACGGCACTGATACCAGCGCTCCTGAAATTCCGGATCCTCGGCCAGAGGCTTGAGTTCCTGCAGACGGTCAAGGTCAGTCACCCATTTCGGACCTATCTTTTCGGTAATCAGGTCCGAAAGCGGGTGGTTGCACTGCTTGAGCCATCGGCGCGGAGTAATTCCGTTGGTAACCGAGGTGAACCTTCCCGGGAACATTTCGACAAAGTCCTTGAAGATCGTCTTCTTAATGAGCTCCCCGTGCAGGGAGGAGACCCCGTTGACCGCAAAGCTGCCCACCACGGCCAGCCAGGCCATGCGGACCTGCGGTGCTCCGTTGTCCTCAATTATGGACATGCGCTTCAGGCGGTCTTCATCGCCGGGAAACCTGATTTTAACCTCTTCCATAAAACGCCGGTTGATCTCGAATATTATGGATACATGCCGGGGCAGAACCTTACGCATCATGTCCAGAGGCCATTTTTCAAGGGCTTCCGGCATGACCGTATGGTTGGTGTAGGCAAAGGTGCGCCGGCATATCCGCCAGGCCTGATCCCAGTTGAGCATGTATTCGTCAATGAGGATGCGCATAAGCTCCGGGATGGCTATGGCCGGGTGAGTTTCGTTCAACTGCACCACGGATCTGTTCGGAAGCTCGGAAAAATCCAGTTTTAGCTTATTGAACCGGCGCATCATATCCTGAATGGTTGCGGAGACAAAAAAATACTGCTGCACAAGCCGCAACTCACGTCCCTTGCTCACATTATCGTTTGGATAAAGGACCTTGGAAATGGTTTCGGAGCGAACCGCGTCCTCCATGGAACGGATGTAGTCTCCACTGTTGAACAGATCCAGATTGAATCTGCGGGCCGGCTGGGCCTCCCAGAGGCGCATGTTGATGACATTGCCGTTGCGGTATCCGGGAATAAGCATGTCCACAGGCATAGCCATAACCTTGGCAGTATCCGCCCAGCGGTGGCGTATTGACCCGTCCTCGTGGGTATACTGCTCTTCGCGTCCGTACAGGCGGATGGTAAACATAAACCCGCGTCTGCGGAATTCCCACGGGTTACCGGAGTGCAGCCAGTCATCCGGCATTTCAACCTGTTCCCCGTTTTCTATGTTCTGTTTGAAAATACCGTATTCATATCTGATGCCGTACCCGTAACCGGAAATTCCGAGCGTGGCCATTGAATCCAGAAAGCATGAAGCAAGCCTGCCGAGTCCGCCATTTCCCAGACCGGCATCAGCCTCGGCACCTTCAACCTCCTCAAAACCGGCATCAAATCTCTCCAGAGCCTCGGCACACTCCTTTTCAACGCCAAGACTAAGTGCGTTGCTGCCAAGTGATTTACCGTGCAGGAACTCAAGGGAAAGGTAATAAACACTCTTTGCCCGCTGGTTGTAATAGGACCGCTGGGTTTTTACCCAGTTGCCGACCAAACGGTCCCGAAGGGAAAGGGCAAGTGCCTGATACAGGGAAAACAGATCGGACCTTCCGTAATCGCGACCAAGATTCGAAAGATGGTGAAGACAGATACTTTTAGCCAGGGAATCAACATCCAGACCACCCATCTGTTCAAGAATCTCGCTGGAATCCAGTTTAGACATGACGACCTCTCATTATTCGCATTGACTTTTCTCACTTCAGCGCTGCCGTCCACCTGTACGAAAAATACATATTCTCAGGGAGGCACCACACTGACTTACATATACCCCACTACACCGAAAAATGTAACTCCAACTTTGAAAAAGTACGTGAATACACATTCCGACAACACCTGCGAACTGGAGATGCTGAACAGCAGCCTTTCGAAAATACTGATAAAAACAGCACATACCGCATCAGAATTGATCACTTTTAATCACAAACCTGCAGGACATGAAACAATATTTAACCAACAGCCAAGCAAAATATGCACACTGTAATCAGTTGCCAATGCAAACTGAGTGAACATTTTTTTAACATTCCACTTCACCTTTATCCCCGGATAGTGCTAATAATAATTCATCATGGGTATTGGATCAGGTTAGTGAAACAAGCAGGCTGGTCGCTTTATAATAACATACTCCAGCTGATTATATTCCCTGACCACACCCAACAGAACAAATGACAATACTGTTGAACAGCATCACAATATGAACTCAAAAATTGATAATTATTGATAAATAAAAGGGAGAGAAAACAATGGAAGACCACTTGAAAGAAGCTCTTGAAATAGTAAAAGCTCAGGCAAGCGTAAGGACCATGACCGAAGAGGAAATCACCTCCATGGTTCAAAAACTGTCAGATGGAATCCGCAGAATCAGTGAAGGTATGCAGGATAAGATCTCCAGCGAACCGACACCGACCGTAGATCCCAAAAAAGCGATCAGGGAAAAATCCATAGTCTGCCTTGAATCCGGCAAATCTTTTAAAGTACTTACCAAGCGTCATCTGGCAAAATTCGACCTGACCCCGGATGAATACCGTGAGAAGTGGGGCTATCCCAAGAACACACCGCTGGTCTGCAAATCCCTGCAACGGGAAAGACGCAAAAAGATGAAGGATATGAAGCTCTGGGAAAAGCGCAAGAAGCAGGACTAGCAGCATATCATCTGCCAGAAGTCTGGCCCCAGCAACAAAACAGCCCGGAGTTTCCGTAACGGAAACTCCGGGCTGTTTTGTTGCCTATAAATGCAGCCAGCCACTTTACCACTTATCTTCCGGCGGCTGGTAGTAAAATTCAACTCTGCGATTGATAGCCCTGTTCCGATTAGAGGTATTCGGAACAAGGGGCTTGGTCCCGGCATAGCCAACCGCCTTGAGACGGTTGGGCGAGATACCTGTCTTCTTCAAAATATAGCGCAGGCAGGAGGCTGCACGGGCCGCAGAAAGCTCCCAGTTGGAGCTGTAGATATTATTCTTGGTTGCCCGGTCATCAGTATGCCCGCGGACAACCAGATTGAAATTCTTGGTTTTCATTATCGAGGCAACCTTGTCCAGCAACTTGACCGCTTCCGGATTGATCTCAGCAGTGCCGGGCATAAAAATCGCCCGGGTAGGCACCCTGACCAGTACGCCGTTCTGGTCAGTATTCACTGCCATCAGATTCTGCATTTTGCCGGCCGTTATAAAAGCACGGATCTCAACCTCAAGGGCTTCCATCTTTTTCTTGGCTTTCGCACTCTCTGATGAGGCCGTATACGGACTTTCGGAAAAAGCCATGTGCTTTGCCTTAGAGTCCTGAAACTGCACACCGAAAGCGTCACGCATGGACCCTTTCAGTGCTTCAAAGTTTGCAACATCCTGGTTGGCAAACGAAAGGAGAAGCACGAAAAAGCACAGCAGCAGCGTCACCATGTCGGCAAACGTTGCCATCCATGGCGGCAGTCCCTCCTCTGGAGGAGGTTCAGTCGGGGCCTTCCCCATTACGTATATGATTTCTTCTTTCTGCTTCGCCACTGGTAATATCTCCGCAAAACCTGCTTACTGAAAAGCGACTGCCCAGTTAATAACCACTTACCGGCAACTATTGCAAATTCATTTTTCCTGCTCCGCTATGCCAGCATGCGCCTCATCTCATCAACAAGGGGATCGCTCGAGGGTAGCGGTTTTATAAAAACTGAGTTGGAAACATTGGTTTTCCGTGACAAACCAAGTGGTATCTTAAATTCAGGAGACCCCGTATAAATCACGAATTTCATATCCGGCCAGCGGACGGCTGCCGCGTTGATGAAATCAGTTCCATTCATGCCCGGCAATCTCAGATCAACAATGACCATATCAACCCGTCTGACCTCAAGAAACTCAAATGCCGCCTCCGCACTATCCGCCTCGAAAACGATAAAACCCTCGTCTTCAAGAGCGATTGCAAGACTTTCCCTGACATGGACATCGTCATCGAGAATAAGAATGGAGTGCTGCATGAGAATATCTTCCTTACGTGATTCATAACCCTTATCTGCACAGCTCGAACTGCTTTTTACCGCTGAATGCAGAAACTGCCGTCATCAATTTTCGGCAATTCTGATCATACATCAAATACCGCACATTAACCACCGCATTCGACAGAATACAGCCCGAAACAAATAAAACGGGGTGAAGGCAACACCTCCACCCCGACAACAACAATCAATAACAATAACGCAAGACGCAATATCAGTTCAAGACCTCGTCCGGAGACACGGTCTCAATTCCAAAAGCCTCTCCCACAGCTGCGCAGGTCAGCCTGCCGCCCATGGTATTCAGGCCGAGCTTGAGAGAATTGTTCCTGCGCAGTGCATCCAATCCCTTATCTGCGAGCTGCAGGGCATAGGGCAGGGTCTGATTCACAAGGGCAAAAGTGGAGGTCCGGGGAACTGCACCGGGCATATTGGCAACACCGTAATGGATCACGCCGTCCACAACATAAGTGGGATCGGAATGAGTGGTGGGCTTGATGGTCTCGACACATCCGCCCTGATCGACGGCAACGTCTACAATGACAGCCCCTTCCTTCATGGTTGAAAGCATATCCCTCGTAATCAGGTTTGGAGCCTTTGCGCCGGGAATGAGAACAGCCCCGATAATAAGGTCAGCCTGAGTAACAGCGGCGCGGATATTGGGCTCGGTAGAGGTTATGGTGGTCACACGTCCCCCGAAGATATCGTCCAGATACTGAAGCCGGGCGTGGTTGACGTCAAAAATTGTCACCCGTGCGCCCATGCCTGCGGCGATCTTCGCGGCATTGGTTCCGACCACACCGCCGCCGAGAATCATGACGTTGGCCGGGGCCACTCCGGGAACACCGCCAACCAGAACCCCGCGTCCGCCTTTGGGTTTCTCAAGGTGCAGAGCTCCTTCCTGTGCAGCCATGCGTCCGGCAACCTCACTCATGGGGGTCAGCAGCGGCAGGGAACCGTCAGGCAGCTGAACTGTTTCATAAGCCACCCCGGTAGTTCCGGCCTCGAGAAGTGCTTTGGTAAGAGATTCGTCAGCAGCTAGATGCAGATAGGTAAAAAGCAGGAGGTCTTTACGCAGATACTTGTATTCCGAGGCGATCGGTTCCTTGACCTTTATGACCATCTCGGCAGCCCAGGCCTCTTCGGCCGTGACCATTCTGGCCCCCGCAGCCACGTATTCCTCGTCAGCAAGCCCGGAACCGATCCCGGCCCCCTGCTCGACGACAACAGCGTGCCCGCGACGTACAAGTGTTTCAACAGCACCGGGAGTCATGGCGACTCTGTTTTCCATGGTTTTGATTTCTCTGGGAACACCGATCAGCATGTTTCTACTCCTGCAATAAAATTTGAAAAATTCGTGGCACCACGGAAAGTTTCGATAATCCCGCTGCCACCGGCGCAATTTCCATGCAAACACCGACCAAAGATGATAGCTTCCGTTACAGGAAGGCTGAACAGCTCCCCGGCACACATGCCTGAATACCATCTTTGATGATACAGTGTTTACCTGTAGACAAAATCTCTAAACAAAGGGAAAAAGGCTTTACGTCTTCGCCCTTTATCAAGTGAGTACCAATTTACATTGGAAGACTGTTTTTTGGCAATCTGTCACCGCGAATAATGTACAATTTTAAAATTATATAAAGACTTTTTTTCTGGTTTATCATTTTTTTACCGAACCGCCCAGCCCGGACATATGCATTCAGCGCAAAGGATTCAGACCGATGCCCGTAAAACCGAACTATATACCTAAAATTCTTATTGTTGACGACGAACCGTTCAATCTTGAATTCCTGGAAATCATCCTGCGGCAGTACGGATACAGGACTGTTGTCGCAAATAACGGCAGGGATGGGCGTCTACTGGCTGAAAGGGAAAAGCCCGACCTTGTCCTGCTTGATATTATGATGACCGGAGAGAGCGGATTCGAGTGTGCAGCAGCCCTGCGCCTTTCGCCTGAAACATGCGAAATTCCGATCATATTTCTTACCGCGCTGGACGACCCAAAAAGCAACACCCGCGGGTTCGATCTCGGCGCTGTAGACTTCATAGTAAAACCATTTGAATACCGGGATGTTCTTCAGCGCATTAAAATCCATCTGCAGATCATGGCCGCAGACAAAAGACTTCTGACACGCACACCCCTGCCCCCTGAACAGGAAACGGCAACGGAAGTACCCGGTACTGGCTATGAATCCGTCTTTCCAGTCAGCCCACCGGAATCAGACTCATTCATCCACGAGAGCGTACTTCTGCGTGACATCTCTGAAGCACACCTGATTATCAACATGACTCCGCCTGTTCATGCCCCGCAGTTGAGAAGGACTTTAAGGATGCTGCTCTCTGGGAATACCGGACCGCTGTATTCTCCCTCAACCACAATGCGAAACATAGGCATCACCCTTAGGCAGATGCTTGGTGCAGACCATAACATTTCGGGGACATTTGCAGAAATAG
The DNA here is from genome assembly GCF_050916235.1 of Maridesulfovibrio sp. FT414. GTDB lineage: Bacteria > Desulfobacterota > Desulfovibrionia > Desulfovibrionales > Desulfovibrionaceae > Maridesulfovibrio. The sequence goes on along the minus strand of NZ_CP104854.1, from coordinate 2,418,966 downwards.
ACCGGGAAAACAGAATGCTTACCGTGGTCAACGCCGGCTCTCCACCATGCATATTTTTGCGAAAGTCAGACACGCCCATGCTGATTGAAAGACAGAGCACTGACATGGGAAGCCTCGGTCTGGGGCTGCCGCCGTGTTCAAGCTACGAAATGGCCCGTGGGGACAGGATTTTCATCTTCAGCAAGAACATGCTGGACGCATTTGAGTCGGTAGGGGAAGCGATCAACGAACTGAAGGAGGCCTGCGAACTTTCGGCCGGAGTTGATGTTGAAACAGCCTGCCATGCAGCCGGGGAAATGCTGCAGAAAGGAGGCTTTCCGCTGGACGGAATACTGCTCGCGGTGGAAGGCTAGCCGGCCTGCGACCTAAACGCATGACTGCTGCATACCAGCCTCATAAAGCGGGAAGAGCCTTTTACTCTGCACGCACTGCCAGCCATGCACGTACTATCCACTGAGTCCTAATCTGATAGCGGTAAATTCGGAATGACTTCTGAAAAGCAAAACCGGGCCGCGGCAAAAAGCCACGGCCCGGTTTTCCATACATAAACTCGGAAAAACTATTTCACGGAATCAACAGGGTATTTGGCGCCCTTCCATGCAAAGATTCCGCCGGGGTAACGTTTGACGTTGGTGTAGCCGAGCTTCTTGGCCCATGCAGCACCGTTGTGGCTGCGGGTGCACTTCACGAATCCGCAGTAAATAACGATCAGCTTGTCTTTATCAGGACCGAGCAGCTCGACGAACTGTTCCTGAGTCTTGCCGTCGGTAGCTTTGACATCCCACTCAACCATATCGGGAATGGGGAAGAGGAACTGTTTTGCACCGGGAACATGCTCCTTCTTGTAGCTCTCTTCAAAGGGCATGGTATCAACGATGAGCATATCCGCTTTCTTGTCCTGCAGCGTTTTAAGTTCTTCAGTGGTGATAATATCGTAGTTACCGCGCTGAACTTCACGGACCAGTTTGACGGCTCCTTTTTCCTTTTCCACTTCCTGGGCAAACTTGTCGGAGCCGAGGCAACCGGCCAGGGCGGACATAAGTACGCAGACAGCAAATACAGCAACCAGCTTATTCATAGACTTCATCACAACATCCTCCGGAAATTCAGATTGTTATCTGGAAACAAATGAGAGCAGCGGCCGGGCCCGAAAGCCCCTGACCCGACGCAGCAGATAAAGATACCCACACCCGCAAAGAAGCAGAGCGTCCCGAAACAGGGCTTCCCTTAAAGAATGGTACGCCTCACCTTCAGGATCGCCGGGAGCGAAGCACCCGCAATCAACATCGAGACCCATGTTGACTCCGTGTGCCAGCACACCCATAAAAACAAGCAGCAGGACGCTGTAGGAAGACAAAGCCCCCCTGACATCCCAGATCAGCCCGAGAGCAATGACTATCTCGGCCAGAGGCAGGACATAAGCCGCCAGCAGGTTCAACTGGTCCGGCAGCAGACCGTATCCCCCGATAACCGTGGCAAACCCCTGTGCATCAAGCAGCTTTCCCGCCCCGGCGTACAGAAACACCCCGGCGAGAACACACCTGATCAGGAAATAGACACGGCCGGACATGAGACCTTCAATCATTATCAACCTCTGTGCTGACATTTAAACACCTGATGATTACACTTCATTGGATTTTAAAATCAAATAGTTAACGCCAATCAATCATGGAGACATCCATAGGCGTGACATATAAGTACATTTTTCCTCTTTCAAAATACCCTTTGCAAGAGTGGGATGTTATAGCGTAAGCTGGTGGGCTGAATTACAAGTTCTAACAGGAAAAACATATGACCAAAGAAGATCAATCCACGGATACAACGTTAAACAGCGTTCATGACGAACCGGACAGTGTTGTTGAGCCAGAAGACGCTCTGCCGGAAATCGCCAAAGAAGACCTCCCTGAATCAATACTGAACGCACTGGACAATGCCGGATGGGACAGACTTACCCCGGTTCAGGCAAAATCACTTCCCTATCAGCTCAGAAACTGGGACCTCATGGTCCAGGCCAAAACCGGAAGCGGCAAGACCGGCGCCTTTGTCCTGCCCCTGCTGGAAAAACTCGACCCCAACCTTAATTATACTCAAGCCCTGATCCTTGTCCCCACCAGAGAACTGGCCAAGCAGGTGGAAAGGGAAGCCCAGAAAATTTTCGAAGGATCAGGACTGCGCGTCCTGTCGGTTTACGGAGGAGTGGGGTACGGGCACCAGCGTGAAATGCTCGAAAAGGGAGCTCACATGGTTGTGGGAACACCGGGCAGAATTCTCGACCATCTCCTGCGCCGCACCTTCGACCTCGAAGATCTTGGGACACTCATTTTCGACGAAGCCGACCGCATGCTCTCCATCGGTTTTTACCCGGACATGCGCGAAGTCAGAAGATACCTGCCCCGCCGCCCCATCTCCACCTACATGTTCTCCGCCACTTTTCCCGAACACGTTCTACGCCTGGCAAGCGAATTCATGTACAAGCCTGAAATGCTCAGCCTGAGCAGCAAACAGGTCCATGTTACCGAAATAGACCATGTATGTTACGAAGTTCCCTCCATGGGCCGGGAACGCCAGCTCATGCGCATTCTGGAGCTGGAAAACCCGACCTCGGCAATCATCTTCTGTAACACCAAAGCCAACGTGGAATTTGTCAGCGCCGTTCTGAGCAACTTCGGCTTCAACGCCGCCCAACTGACCTCAGACCTGTCCCAGTCCAGAAGGGAAAGCGTGCTTGCACAGCTGCGCGCGGGCGAAATCCGCTTCCTTGTGGCTACCGACATTGCCGCCCGCGGAATCGACGTACCCGATCTTTCCCACGTAATCATGTATGAACCTCCTGAAGACAAGGAGTCGTACATCCACAGAGCAGGCCGCACCGGACGGGCCGGAGCATCCGGAATCGCCATCTCACTCGTGGACGTGATCCAGAAAATCGAGCTGCAACGTATCGCCAACGCCTTCCACATCAATTTCGAAGTACGTTCCCTGCCGGATGACAAGCAGGTAATGGAAACAATCAACGAACGGCTTACAACCATTTTGGAAAGCAGATTTCGTTCCAGAACCATTCTGGAAAGGGAACGTATTGCCCGCTATAAAAACCTTGTCCGGCAGTTGGCTGAAGATGACGAACAGTGCACGCTGGTCGGTATGCTTCTGGACGAGCTGTACCAGAACTCACTGCACGCCCGCCCGGAGCAGCCCCCGGCCCCCCAGCCAAGGCCGAATCCGAAGCCCAGACGTCCCAAACAGCGTCCTGTGCAGAATCAGGAGAACCGCAGCAGTCAACAGGAAAGGGGGCAGGTCGAGTACAGACCTTCGGAAGAAGGCTCTGCTGATGGCGGGCAGAAGAAATACTCCGGCAGACGCCGCAGGCCCAGCAGAACCCGCAGACGCTCTTAACGCCAGCGGTCCTGCGGGGCTGAGTTTGATGCGCTTTGCGCTTTTGGCAATCTGATTTCGCCTCCGGCGGCCAAAGGGTCCGCGACCCTTTGGAATCCCTATTAGCTTTGAGATGTTCTCCGCAGACACGCCATGACAAAAGCCAGCGTCTGCAAGGCAACAGATCTCTATCTCTACAATAAACGAAATATTGGAGTACGATATGAAACTTCTCTCAAATCAGGTTGAAGGATACCTTGAACGCTCCTCCTGGATTCGCAAAATGTTCGAAACCGGGATGGTGCTAAAAAAGCAGTTCGGTGAAGATGCGGTCTGCGATTTTTCGCTCGGCAACCCCGATGTTCCGGCTCCGGCCGCAGTCGGCAAAGGGCTCAAGGAACTTTCCGAAAGCGCGGATAAACCCTTTGCTTTCGGCTACATGCCCAACTTCGGCTATCCCTCCCTGCGTGAAAAACTGGCCGAAACAGTATCCGCAGAACAGGGTGTCAAAGTTGCCGGCAGCGACCTGATCGTAACCTGCGGTGCCGCAGGTGCCATCAATGCCCTCTACCGCGCCATCCTCGAGCCCGGCGACCAGATTCTCTGCCCGGCCCCCTATTTCGTTGAATACGGCTTCTATGCCCAGAACTCCGGCGGCGAGCTGGTTACTGTGCCTTCCAAACCGCTTACCTTTGAGCTGGACCTCAACGCCATTGAGAAAGCCATCACTGCAAAGACCCGAGTGGTACTGATTAACTCCCCCAACAACCCCACCGGAGTGATCTATACCCGCGCAGAACTGGAAGGTCTTGCCGCCGTGCTGAAAAAGGCAAACGAAGGCCGTGAACGCCCCATATTCCTGGTGGCAGACGAGCCTTACAGATTTCTCGCATTTGACGATGCGGAAGTTCCGTCCATCCTGCCGCTCTACCCCTACAGCGTGGTGGTAAGTTCCTTCTCCAAGAACCTGTCTCTCGCTGGTGAGCGCGTGGGCTATGCCCTGCTCAACCCGGAAATGGAAGGCAAGGAAAAGCTTATGGCCGGGCTGGTGCTGACCAACCGCATCCTCGGCTTCGTAAATGCTCCGGCAGTAGGACAGAAACTGCTTGAAAAGGCCCTCGGCTCTCAGGTGGACAAGAACATCTACCTTGAAAGAAGAAATGCCATGGCTTCTGTTCTTGACGGTGCAGGATATTCCTACACCATGCCGCGCGGTGCGTTCTACTTCTTCCCGGAGGCTCCCGGCGGAGACGATGTTAAATTCTGTGCTGCGCTGCAGGAAGAAAAAATTCTGGCAGTACCCGGCACGGGCTTCGGCTTCCCCGGATACTTCCGCCTCGCCTTCTGCGTTGGCGTAGAAGTAATAGAGCGATCACGAGAAGGTTTCAAACGGGCCATTGAGCCGTTCAACTAGCTTAACTGAAAAGCCCCTGAGCAAACTTGCGTCAGGGGCTTTTTCATGCATACAAGGAACAAGCCGACATGGAACGACTGAAAAAGCTGATCAATCACATAATCTCCAGGATCAATGCAAACCTTATTCCCATGGGGCTCGATATAGAACAGGCCATTGAAAGTACTATCAATTCGGCGGACCTGACCAGATATTATGCCTACTATGCTCTTTCCATCGACCACCCCATCTACTTCCGCTTCCAGGAAAGCAACCTTGGCGGATCATACTTCCTCGGAAAGTGCGATGTGGACCGCTCCATAATCCATCTCAGCGATATACGCGGGGATGAACTTAAAGCCAAAGGAACCGTGGTCAAGGTAGGAGGAGTTGAAACCGAACTGTACCGGGACGAGGTCATTCAGATCATTAACAGTTTCATGATCAAGACCCTGGTCCACAACCATTCCAGAAACCCGGAAATACCAGAATATTTCCGAATCCTAAACACCGTGGCCATGCACTACTCGAACATCCACGGAACCACCATCGAGGGAGCATACCTCGGCCCCTTTTCCACGGCAGACCTTTCGGTGCTGCACAACTGCATCCTCGGAAACTTCAGCTATGTTCAGGCAGGCTATCTCACCAGAACAAGCATTGATCCCGGACGCGTATGGATAATGGCCGATGGCAAATATGTATTCGACTACCGCTACCCGCTGGATGTTCTTGAAGAATACATCTCATGGGATTCAAACGGAGAACTGGCCGGCCACTTCGTGGAATTTCTGCGCGGCCGCAGAATCGACTTCCTGCCAGTATACGACTCCCTTGCTTCAAAGGCCACCATCCCTGTTCCTGAATCAGCATTTCTCAGCCGGTATGCCGTAATCAAAGGTGACTGCGTGTTGCGACCCAACACACTGGTCGCCCAGCGGGCCTATATTGAAAACTCACTGCTCGGAAAGGGGTCGAACGCTCAGGAAAACAGCTACATCGTGGATAGTACTCTTGCCGATCTGGTGGTTGTGGCCCATGGCGGCAAAATGGTATTTTCCGAAATTGAGGAAAAGGTTTTCATCGGTTTCAACTCATTCCTGTACGGAGCGCAGGAGAACCGGATTAAAGTAGGCGCCGGGTCCATCGTCATGCCCCATACGATCATACATCCTGACGAGCCAATCTCAATCCCTGACGAAACTCTGGTATGGGGATACGTCCGCACCCAGAAAGACCTTGCAACTCAATCCATGCCCTTGAGCCAATTTGCCACTCAAAGAAATCTGACCATCGGAAACATGAGCTTCAACGGCGACGGGGCTGCATTTGTGAAGGATTTCCAAAACCGCATCGAACACATCCTGGTGGCGAACGGGGCCCGCTACAACGGAGAGCAGGACTCGCGCGGACATGCCCAGAAGACAAAAAGCGTATCATACAACCTTTTCCAGCCCTATCTTGGGGGAGAAAAGGAAGGCATGTTCCCCACCATCATAGTAAACGACAATTAAGCTCCAACAGCACGAACAACAAAAATGCCCGCCTCGAATTCGAGGCGGGCATTTTTGTTGTTTTCATCCCACAAGTCAGCCCGGGACATATTACGGACTGCATACAGCACCTTTTCCTCTTGAACAATCAAAGAGAATCTACTAAAAACCCCTTTCCCGCCCCGCCCGATTATACGGAATATGTTTTCATTCTAATGGAAACGACAATATATGTTCACAAAAAGCACAATAAATACAGACTGTTTATCTGGTTGGCAACACCCTGTGTAAAAACAGATGTCATTTGTGTTGCTACAGGTGATTCGTCCATTCAGGAATCATCCGCCCGGCCTCGGCAAGTTCCTTTTCCAATTCGTCCACCCCAGGTTCGACCATCCTGACCAGATTCCAATACTTGGCAGAATGATTCAAGTGCACTGTATGGCAGAGCTCATGGATCAAAATGTAGCGCACCAGCCTGAAGGGCAGGAACATCAGCTTCATGTTCAGATTGATATTACCTTTAGCCGAGCAACTGCCCCAGCGCTTACGCTGGGACCGGATAGCCACTCTTCCGAAGGGCAGATTCAAAGCAGAAGAAATCTTCTGCAACTCCGGGACAAGAAATTTTCTCGCCTCACCGCGTACAAACTTTTTGAAAAGCTCCAACTCATCCAGTTCCGTCCAATCGGTTCCGCTCAATTGCAGCTTCCCGGCATTCCTACGCAATGTAAGACCGGGTTTCCGGTTTTTCACCCTCCGAACCTCAAAGGATTCCCCTGTTGCCTCAAATAAAATTTCATCCGGCATGACCAGCTTCTGCGGAACCAGGGACAAGCCCTTTGCAGCCAGCCTGCGCACCCCTTCTTCAATCCATTTACGTTTCCTTTCCAAAAAAACAGGAACTTCACGCGCATCCACTCCACGCGGCAATACAACTTCAATCCCCCGACCGGGGATAAGCTTGATGATAACGTTTCTGGCCCGTCCATTCACACGGACACAATAAGTCGGGGGAAAACTATCCACTTACAATGCTCCCTATTTCCATTTACCCGGCAATGGGAACTAAATATGGCTGTATAAAGCCTTCAACTCCCAATTGCCGCCCCACCATACATGCGGTCCTACGTTTTTTTACTTGTCTTATACAGGCTGCAGGATTAGTTTTTCTGTCCTTACTTTGCATCACATCTCATTACAACACCACCCTTCCAAGGATTTTATCATGCCCACAAAAAATATAACTTCCCGCAAGATGTACATTTTCCTGCTTATTCTTACCATTGCCACGGCAATAGGTTTTCAGGGATGGCGCACCCTGCTCAACAACTTTGCCGTTGATGTCGCGGGACTGAATGGAGGAGAATTCGGGGCAGTTGGTTCCATCAGGGAAATACCGGGATTCCTGTCCCTGTTGGTAATCTATGTCCTTATTTTCATTAAGGAGCACCGGCTTGCCGCCATTTCCGTAGCCCTGATGGGATTCGGCATATCCCTGACCGGATTTATGCCCTCATTTGCAGGCATTGCCTTCACTACACTGATCATGTCCTTCGGGTTCCACTACTACGAAACCCTGAACCAGTCCCTGACCCTGCAATATTTCGGATACTCCGAAGCGCCTCTGGTCATGGGCAGACTGCGCAGTCTCGGAGCGGCCACCAACATAGTCGTAGGCATCGTGATTCTGTCCATTTCAGGATTATTCAGCTACCAGCAGCTTTTCATGGGAGCAGGACTCGTCGCTGTCATGGCCGGGTTCTACTGCTTTTTCCAGGATCCGTCTTCAACAGATATTCCGGTTCAGCACAAAAAAATGATTATCCGCTCAAAGTACTGGCTGTTCTACGCCCTCAGCTTCATGGCTGGGGCCCGCCGCCAGATCTTTGTTGCTTTCGCGGTCTTCCTGCTGGTCAAAAAATTCGATTATTCTTTGCAGGCGGTTGCGGGCCTTTTCGTCCTCAACAACGTCATCAACTACTTCATAAACCCGATCATTGCAAAATCGGTAAACAAATTCGGCGAGAGAAAAGTACTTTCACTGGAATATGCCAGCCTGCTGGTAATTTTTGTGGCCTACGCATACACGGACAGCCCCATTGTAGGCGGGCTGCTGTACATACTTGATAACATCTTCTTCAATTTCACCATTGCCATCAAGACCTTCTTCCAGAAGATTGCCGACCCGAAAGACATTGCTCCGAGCATGGCGGTAAGTTTCACCATAAACCATATCGCCGCCGTCTTCGTGCCTGTGCTGGGCGGCCTTGCCTGGATGCAGGACTACCGGATTGTCTTTCTGGGGGCCGCGGCACTTTCAGCAGTTTCCCTGATACTCAGCCAGTTCATTGATCATGAACTTAAACTCAAAAGCAGGGCCTAACGGGTCGTATAATAAAAATGACGATCTGCTAAACCGACTAAGTAAAACTCTCCAAAACACAAAAGGCTGTCCTTGGGACAGCCTTTTGTGTTTGCGCGCCTTATGCAAGAAAAGTCATAATACCCCCGGCAAAGCCGGGGGCTTGTTTTTGTGAGCCACTCGAAGTGGCTTTAAGAACCGCCTAAAGGCGGAATTTCAATTGTTCAATCCGTTGGTCTTCTTTTTCCTGATTCCGAATGTACTCCCGAATCACTTTTTCATCACGACCCACGGTAGAAACAAAGTATCCTCTGGCCCAAAAGCTTTGCCCAGCGTAACCGCGTGCTCGGCCTTCGATTTCACGAGCAATATGAATTGCGCTCTTACCTTTTATAAAACCAACAACTTGGGCTACCGAATATTTGGGAGGGATAGCAATATACATATGCACATGATCGTTGCATAAGTGGCCTTCCAGAATCATACATTCGCGCTGTCGCGCAAGTTTATGAAAAACCTCGCCCAAGTAGTTTTTCAGTTTGCCAAACAACACCTTGCGTCGACATTTCGGTATCCACACAACATGATACTTGCAGTCCCATTTTGTATGGCATAGGCTTGAATTGCACTTCATAGAGCCTCTCCTCTGCTCACTTTGAGCAGCTCACAAGGAGAGGCTTTATATTACTCCCGCATAAGTCAAACTTTACTGGTCCCCCAGCATAGCTGGGGGGTTTCTCAGTGGACTAACTACGTGCAAATCTCCTGAGCAGGAAGCCTACCACGCCGAGTCCGCCGCCAAGGAGCAGCACAGCTCCGGGAATGGGGGTGGGGGTTGAGCCATCCACAAGACTGCTGAAGACGGAAAAGCAACATACATAAACAAACGTCCAGAACAACTATCGCAGTAAAAAATGTCTGGCTATGCCAAACATAAACTATGACCACATACAACACGAAATCGGGGTCCCTTTACAAATGTTTCTAAATAGGGGATTTTAAAATATTAGCTGATTATCCCACACAACCGCTCCCCAAGGAAACCGGATGGAAATCAATACCAAGAAATTCAACGACATTCTGATCATTGGAGTAAAAGGTCGGCTTGACGCCATTACTGCAGCGGACTTCGAAAAAGCGGTCTGTGACCTTATAGCCAACGGGGAGACGAAACTCGTCTTTGACCTTGGAGAGCTGGAATACATTTCCAGTGCAGGATTGCGCGCCATACTCTTTGCCGCCAAGAAGCTGAAATGCATAGACGGGCAGGTCGCCTTTGCATGCATCAGCGGAATGATAAGTGAAGTATTCGAGATTTCCGGGTTCGGAACCATGTTTGAAATATACAGTTCAGCTCTCGGCGCTGCCGAAGCCCTTTCCCTGAAGGACCTGCCATGATCCGTTACGCCCTTTCTGTCATTCTGATCACTCTCCTGTGCTGCACAGGAGTCAGTGCTGCCGAAAAAGTGCTGGATCGGGCAACCATGAAAGAATCGATCAGGGAAATCCTGAAAGACAACCCGGACATGATTTTTGACGCATTTCAAGGTCATGAGGACAGGCTTTACGATCTTATACAAATCGGCCTTGAAAAAAAGAACAAAGACAGGATCAGAGCCGAAAGGCTTGTCCAATTACAGAATCCCAAAATAGCCGCCCCGCACCCGGAACGCCCGATCTGGGGAAATCCTGACGGCGATATTTCCATCATCGTTTTTTCGGACTTTCAGAGCGCAACCTGCAGCAAGGCCGACAAGATAATCAGCGAACTGCTGGATAAACACCCGGAAATCAGTTACCGCTTCAGGCACAACCCGCTGAATATCCACAAGCAATCCCTCCCTGCAGCATATTATTACGAAGCGATGGCATTGCAGGACAAGCGCAAGGCCATGCGCTTCAACCACCTGATTTTAGAAAACAGGCTGAAAATCAAAAAAGGCGGGACAGCAGAACTCGACCTTCTGGCAGCAAGTTGCGGTGCAGACATGGAGCGCCTTCACAGAGAAATCTCGTCAGGTGCGGTAAAATCTATTGTTGATGCAGACATAAAGGAAGCCAAAAAAATCGGTTTTACGGCCTCTCCTGTATTTCTTGTTAACGGGGTCACTGTGACTGGAGCGGCCCCCGTCGAAGAATTCGAAGAGGTCATCCGGATGATCAACGACAGGCGATAGCCCGCATCACCTTTCCCGCCCGGAGATATGATTCTATAATTCCGTGCACCGCGTTATTTGCGTACTACGAAGGCAAGTGATAAAAAACTGGAAATCAAACCATACATAATATATTATTTTTAAATGAACTTGTTTTCAAACCAAAGGAAAGCCTTTATGCCGCTCAATGACTCCGAAATCCCACGTGTTTTCCTGCACACGGGAGATGCCTACATCGGAGTAAAACCCACCATCGTGTCTACCGTGCTGGGGTCTTGCGTTGCAATATCAATGTACTCGCGCAGAACACAGCAGGGTGTCATCTGCCATGCATTTCTGCCGTACCGCTCTGAAATAAAGAAAGAATCATATTCCTCAATCCAGATATGCAGATATGTGGACACAGCAGTCGACCATTTGCTAAAGTGCATGTTGCGTCTAGGGGTCAGTAAAAAAGAGATTGAGGTAAAACTTTTCGGGGGAGCAACAGGACTCACCACTTCTCAGGTGAGGCCTCCGTCCGCGCTTGGCATCGGGAACCGTAATGTGACCGCGGCTCTGAAATGTCTGGAAGACAACGGTCTTTATCCCTCCAAAATGGATGTGGGAGGCAATGTCGGGCGAAAGCTGCTTTTCGCCACCCACAGCGGGGACATCTGGATGAAGAGGCTTGAAAAACAGATGTTCAGGCCAGATAAGAACGACATAAGCGTTCCCAGAAAAAGCTGACCGAAAAGTTAATTTACCGTCTCATTTCCCAAACTTGAATATTCCAGGCCGGTCTATAAATGAACCACACTATCAAACGGCTGCAGGTGTCACTTCTTGCAGGCCTAATGCTGCTGATTTCCTGTGCCCACTGTCTGGCAGAAGGCACTATCTACCAGTACTCGACCATCGACTCTCTGCTGCTCGGCAACTATGATGGAGAACTGTCCATTTCCCAGTTGCTTGAGCATGGGGACACCGGATTGGGGACCTTCAATTCCCTCGACGGAGAAATGATTATCATCGACGGTGCTGTTTACAGAATAGATGCCAAAGGCAAGGCGGAGGCAGTTCCGGCCGCAACCCACACTCCATTCGCAGCCACGGCCTTTTTCAAAACAGATTCAATTCTGAAAGTGGACAAGACAGCATCATTGGAGGAGCTGAACCGCAAGGTCAGCCAGATACTGGGGTCGGAGAATATTTTTTACATTATCCGCATTGACGGCCAGTTCGAATCCATGCGGACCAGAAGTGTACCGGCCCAGAAAAAACCATATCCGCCGCTGGTGGAGGTGGTTAAACACCAGGGCCTGTTCAAGTTCAACAAAATCAAAGGGACTCTTATAGGCATAAAAAGCCCCGGATACATCAAGGGCATAGGGGTTGCCGGATTCCACTGGCACTTCATAACCGAAGACCGCAAGGCCGGGGGACATGTACTTGACTGTTCCTTTGAAAACCTTCCTGCAAAAATAAGCTCCTACAGCAGCTTATTCCTGCAGCTACCTGAAACTGCTGACTTTCTTAATTCAGACCTTAGTAAAGACAAAGAAAAAGAACTTAAAAAAGTGGAAAAGAATCCCGGGAACAGCTAATAATTAGACATTACACAATGCCCACGCGTTAAATGCTGACATTTCCGGAGGGAAAAATGAGCGAAAGAATAGTTGTACAGGTGGATGAAGATCTCCAGGAAATCATGCCCCGTTATCTTGAAATCAGACAAAGAGAACTGCTGGAACTGGAACAGGCTGTGTCGGAACAGAATTTTGATCAGATCAGGATGCTCGGCCATAAACTGAAAGGGACCGGATCAGCCTATGGATTCGACGAACTTTCCCGGTTGGGAATGCTGATTGAAGACAAGGCTGTGGAAAAGGACATGAGCGATGTTCCCATGTTCACCTCAAAGGTCCGGCACTACCTGGATAACCTTGAAATCGTCTATGTTGAAACGGAATAAATAAAACGCGGTCTGCACCCTGGCAAACCGCGTTTTTTCTTTGCTAGATAATAAATCGTCCGGTAACCGAATCGGGATTGGCAATAATCTCCTCGGGTGTTCCTTTGGCAACAATCTGCCCGCCGGACTCCCCGCCTCCGGGGCCGAGGTCGAAAACATAATCCGAAGCCCGGATCACATCCGTATTGTGTTCAATAACTATCACCGTCGCTCCCTTGTCCACCAACTGCTGCAGCACCTTGATCAGCTTTCCGACCTCATGCATGTGCAGACCGGTTGTCGGTTCATCCAGAATATACAATGCACCGGGAAGGCTGCGTTTGCCCAGCTCGCGGGAGATCTTGATACGCTGGGCCTCACCGCCTGAAAGGGTGGTTGCCGGCTGTCCGAGCTGGAGGTATTCCAGACCGACCTGTTCCAGCACTTCCAGCCTGCGCTTCAGGGTAGGATGGTTCTCAAAGAAAGCCTTGGACTGACGCACGGTCATATCAAGGACCTCGGCTATGTTACGGCCCTTGTAGTCCACTTCAAGTGTCTGGCTGTTGTAACGTTTGCCCTTGCAGACGTCACAGGTAACGTAAACGTCCGGCAGAAAGTGCATTTCCACCCGGATCTGACCGTCACCCTTGCAGGCCTCGCAACGCCCGCCACGTACGTTGAAACTGAACCGTCCCGGCTTGTAGCCGCGTTTTTTGGCTTCCTTGGACGCACTGAAGATGTTGCGTATCTCGTCAAAGATCTTGGTATAGGTGGCCGGGTTTGAACGCGGAGTCCTGCCGATGGGAGACTGGTCGATTGAAATGACCTTCTCTATCTTTTCAATCCCCTCAATACCGTCAATGCGCCCCGGCTGATCAACCTTTACCCCTCGCGCCAAAGCGAGATGTTTGTACATGGAATCAACCACCAGCGAACTCTTGCCGGACCCGGATACCCCGGTAAAACAGCAGAGCACTCCCAGCGGGATGTCCACATCCAGATTCTTGAGGTTGTTTGTCTTAACCCCTTTGAGCCTGATCCAATCCGTGGGCACTCTCCTCTCTTCCGGCTTGTCAAGAGCCAGCTCCCCGCGCAGATACTTTGCGGTCAGTGACTCAGACTTGGACAGCAGGTCGTCGACACTGCCCTGAAATACAATCTCGCCACCCAACATGCCTGAACCGGGTCCCAGCTCAATGATGTGGTCGGCATGGCGGATGGTGGACTCATCGTGCTCCACCACCAGAACCGTGTTACCGCGGGACTGGAGAGAGCGCAGGGTCTGCAGCAGCCGTTCGTTGTCACGGGGATGTAGTCCGATGGAAGGCTCATCCAGCACGTAGGTGACCCCGACCAGCCCGGAGCCGAGCTGTCCTGCCAGCCTGATACGCTGGGCCTCACCACCGGAAAGTGTCGCCATGTTCCGGCCGAGGTTCAGATAATCAAGCCCTACGTTGACCATGAACCCGATTCGGTGGGTGAGTTCCTTGAGCAGCGGTTCGGCAATCAGGCTGTCATGGCCCTTGAATTCAAGTTCTTCCAGCCATTCAAGAGCCTTCTTGATGGACATGGAACAGAATTCGAAAATTGAAACACCATCAACCTTTACCGACAGGGATTCCGGGCGCAAGCGTGCTCCGTCACACGCCGGACAGGGGCGCGACTGCCGGAAACGGGAAAGCTCATCGCGCCAGATGCTGCCGAGGTTATGTCCCACTTCAAGCAGGTCGACCACACCGGCCCAGCCCAGTTCCTTATCTCCGTAGAACAGGACTTTGTGGGCCTGTTCGGAAAATTCGCTCAGCGGGGTATCCACCTTGAAGCCGTGCTTCTTTCCCAGCTTCCGGAAATCTTCTTCGTAACGCTCAAACATGCGGGGAGATTTCCACGGAATAACCGCCCCGGACTTGAGGGAAAGCCCTTTATTGGGGGCCAGCAGTTCCGGTTCATAGTACTCCACACTGCCTATCCCGGAGCACATGGTACATGCACCCTGCGGGCTGTTGAATGAAAACAGCTGCGGAGAAAGCTTGGGCATGCTGATTTTGCACGACGGGCAGGTGGACATGGTGGAAAGATAAATATCCTCCCCGCCGATGACCGAGACCACAATGGACTCGTCGCCGTAGCGCAGTGCCAGCTCAAGGGAATCGCCAAGGCGTTTCTTCATGTCCCCTTTTATAACCAGACGGTCGACAACAAGGTCCACGTTGTGTTTCTTGTTCTTTTCAAGCTCCGGAACATCATCAATTCCGTAGATTTCACCGTCCACACGAACGCGCACGAATCCTTCCTTCTTGAGCTTCTTGAACAGGTCCTTGTGCGTACCCTTCTGGTGGTCCACCAAAGGGGAGAGCAGCATGAACTTGGTGCCGTCTCCAAGGGCCATGATGCGCTCCAGAATCTCGTCGGAAGTCTGGGCTTCAATGGGTATGCCGCACTCAGGACAATGAAATTTTCCAAGCCGGGCAAAGAACACGCGCAGGAAGTCATAGATCTCCGTAACCGTACCGACGGTGGACCGTGGGTTACGCGAAGTGGACTGCTGCTCCAGCGAAATAGCTGGGGAAAGACCCTCAATCTTGTCCACCTGCGGCTTGTCGAGCTGCGGCAGGAACTGCCGGGCATAGGCGGAAAGCGACTCCACATACCTGCGCTGCCCTTCGGCGTAAACAATATCGAAAGACAGCGTGGACTTGCCGGACCCGGAAGGTCCACAGACCACCACCAGTTGATCACGGGGAATATCAAGGTTCAGGTCCTTGAGATTGTGCTGCCTTGCTCCCTCAATGTGAATTGATTTCTGACTCATTATAAAACGGCCTCCGAAGGCCCTGTTGGGATTGTCGTTGATGCGCGTTGCGCTTTGAATATTGGGGATGCTCCGGCGGCCCTCCGGATTCTTAAACCCTTTTTTCAAAAAGGGTTTAAGAATCCCAAAAACTTTCAGTAAGGCTTCGCCGGGGTGATCGGTTAATATGAAACGTAAAAATTGAAACGAGGTTTTATGATAAACATCCTGCAATCAATAGCAAGCTTACTAAGAACTATTCTTGATTATTTTCTTCTTTACAATTTGGCTTCGGGCAGGAAGGACTTGCGCAGGTTGTAAAATTGTCCTCGACATTTTCAAGACCGTTTTCCTGAATCTCTGCGATGAAGACCTCTACAAATTCCGGGTCCAGGGAAGGTCCGGCTAAATTTTTCAGTATGCCGAAAGCCTTATCAAGGTTCATGGCTTCCTGATAGGTTCGAGTGGTGGTCACGGCATCAAACACATCGGAGATGCTCAGCACGCGTGCACCGGATTTTATCTCGTCGCCTTTCAGCCCGTTGGGGTAGCCAGTTCCGTCCAGTCGCTCATGATGCGAACGCACGAACTCAAGGGCAGGTCCAAGAAATTCAAGCCCGCGCAACATGCAGAATCCCCACTCCGGGTGCTGCCGTATCTCGGACAGCATATCCGCATCGACCTTGGTGTCGATGTTCTGGATAAGTCGGTCACTGAATCCGATCTTCCCCATATCGTGCAGCGTTCCGGCAACGTGTACGGTCCATACATCATCCGCTTCCCAGCCGAGCCGCCGGGCAAGACGCTCACAATATCTCCCGACCCGCTCTCCATGCCCGCGGGTGTAGGGGTCGCGAAGGCTCAGACCGCGCGCCACGGCCTTAATCGTCGCCACAATATTGCTTCGCAGATTTTCATTGGCCTGTTCAAGAGCAAATTCACGAGCTTCAATGCGCACCATCATCAAACCTACGGATTCCGCAAGTTCCTGCACATATGGATCATAATCGTCTGTAGTAAGACACATGATGTCATTGGAATAGTTTCCACCGGAAATTTCCTGGATGCAGGTCAGCAGTTCGGTGAGCCCTTTCATGAATGGTCCTTGGTAGAGAGGTTAGACAAAATCATTTCAAAGCTGCTGGACCATAATTCGGCACGCTAAAAATGTAAAAACCAATTTCCACCCGCGACTGCATGTTGTAAGCTCTTACCCTGATATCGAAATCAGCCAAAGCTCTGATATACGGACTGCCGGATTAAGGTAGCTCATACAGAACAACCGCTATTAAAACGCCGTCAGGCCGCAAAAATAAAGGAGAACACCATGACCCCATCTTTCAATTTCTTTATACCCACCAACATAGTTTTCGGTCCGGGACGCATCAGGGAACTGGCAACCATGCAACTTCCCGGTAAAAAGGCCCTCATAGTCACTACTGCCGGTACGTCGGTGATCAAGTTCGGATACCTCGACATGGTGCAGGACGCACTCAAGGGACACGGCATCGAATCCGTGGTCTTCAACAAGATTCTCCCCAACCCCATTGCCGATCATGTCATGGAAGGTGCGCAGGTTGCCCGCGACAACAAATGCGATTTCATAATCGGGCTGGGCGGCGGAAGTCCCATCGACTCCGCAAAATCCATTGCCATCATGGTCAACAACCCCGGCCACTACTGGGATTATATCCACGGCGGAACAGGAAAGGGCCAACCCGTAACCAGACCGGTGCTGCCGCTCATCGCCATCCCCACCACCGCCGGAACCGGAACCGAAGCCGACCCGTGGACGGTCATCACCAACATGGAAACAAAGGAAAAGATCGGATTCGGACTTATACCCGAAACCTTCCCGGTCATCTCCATCGTCGACCCCGAGCTCATGACCAGTGTTCCGCCGAAACTGACCGCCTATCAGGGCATGGACGCCTTTTTCCACGCAGCTGAAGGCTACCTAGCCACCTGCAACCAGCCCGCCAGCGACCATTTCGCACTGGGCTCGATCCAGCTGATCAACGAATACCTGCCGCGTGCCGTAAAGGACGGCAGCGACATGGAAGCCCGCACCGCGCTTGCATGGGCCAGCACCCAGTCCGGTCTGGTGGAATCCACCTCCAGCTGCATCTCGCAGCATTCCATGGAGCACGCGCTTTCGGCCTTCGATCCGTCCGTAACCCACGGCGCAGGGCTGATCATGCTCTCCATCCCCTACTTCAGCTTCATGGCTGAAAAAGTGCCCGGAAGATTCCCGGCCATGGCCAAAGCAATGGGTGTAGACGTAGACGCACTGCCCGAAAACGAACGTCCCGCCGCTTTCATAAGCGCGCTCAAAGGGCTGATCCAAAACATCGGCTGCGACGACCTGAACATCAACGACTTCAAGCTCGACAAATCCCAGTGTGAAGCCCTGGCAGAAAACGCCATGACCGCCATGGGATTCCTGTTCCAGCTCGATCCGTACAAAATGAGCAAGGAAGAGGTAGTGGGGATATTTGAGAAGGTTTTTGAGGGGTAGCGACTGGGTGATTGGATTGAAATGGCGAAATTGTTCTTATGGAATAATTCCCATACAATAAAAATTAATATTCTCTTAGAATAATTTCAATGTTCTTGGATGGATAACAAAACTCCCCCTTTCTCGGGCTTCCGAGGGAGGGGGTTGCTTTTTATCGGTCACAAAATTATACATACATCAATAGCAACACAGTTAGAAAAGGAATATTTAATGTGTGCAGGACCTAGTTTTGGTTTATTGGGCCCCACGCTCAGTAACACTAAAAGACATAATGTTTTTGTCAGCTACCACCACAGGAATGACCAGCAATACCGAGACTACTTTGAGAATCTATTTGCTAGACATCATGATATTATGATCTCTAAATCAGTACAAATTGGTGACATTGATCCAAACCTGAAAACAGACACAATACGCCAAATCATAAGAGATAGGCACTTGCGAACATCATCGGTGACAGTTGTACTGATAGGATCGGAAACTTGGAAAAGAAAACATATTGACTGGGAGATTGCTGCAAGTATCAGAGAAACACAATACAATTCTCGCTCAGGACTTCTTGGAATACTTTTACCGACATACCCGAGAAACAATCCTAATAAGTATTACCATAAAACAATCCCACCTCGTCTTTACGATAATATTAATTGCGGTTTTGCTACCATTCACAACTGGACCGAAGACCCGAACACCATATCGTCTTGGATTCATGAGGCATTTAAAAGAAGAACCCAAATAAGACCCGACAACTCTTTTCCGAGCTTTGTTAATAATCGTTCAGGGGACGGATGGCAGAAATGAAGTGGATTGATTGGCTCAACAAATGGAAATTTAATTGCTTAAAAATAAAAGCACCATTTTTAGAAATGGAATGGGCTCCACAAGAAGCAGATAAAAAGGCGGCATGGGAACTGTACATCGAACTACTCACCCGTGTAGCGACACAGCAATTACCCCAAGACCATGGAAATGAAGAAGCAACTCTTAAAAGTATTTACTCGTTATTTGATATAACCAGAGACGTAATCAAACGAAATGGGAAGGAATGTAAAGAATTTACTAAAATCGCTGTCGTAGTTCTGAACCAGGTAATTCGCCCATTTACGTCTAAATGGCACAAAAAAATGATCACACAAGAAATAAAAGTAAATAATAGCCATAAGCAATTTTACGAAGAGCTAATTGAACTTCAACTGTCACTAAAAACATATACTAGAATGCTGGCCGAAATGGCAGAAGTTGAAGATCTAACCGACTTAGAAACGTGAATTACCACCCAAAAAAACTCCCTGCCTCGCACGAGACAGGGAGTTTTTATTTCCAAATATATAAAAGCCCGAAAAGACTAAGCCCCGACATGCTCCTTAAAAGCCTGTACGGTATTGATAAGCAGTTGGGCAATGGTCATGGGGCCCACGCCGCCGGGAACCGGGGTCATGGCGCTGGCTACGTCTTCAAGGGCTGCGTAATCGCAGTCGCCTACAAGACCTTCATCGGTGCGGTTGATGCCTACGTCCACAACTACCGCGCCGTCTTTGACCATCTCTTTCTTGATGAACTTGGGAATGCCGATAGCAGCAAACACGAAATCCGCGCCATTGACTTCCTCGGCGAGGTTGGCGGTGCGGGAATGGCAGACGGTAACGGTGGCGTTGGCGAAATTGCCGTACTGCATGAGCATCATGGCCAGCGGCTTGCCTACGATGTTGGAACGGCCAACCACAACGGCCTTCTTGCCGGAAGTGGGCAGGTTGTAACGCTCCAGCAGGGTCATGATACCTGCGGGAGTGCAGGAACGGAAACCGGGCAGGCCGAGCATGAGCTTGCCTACGTTCATGGGATGGAAACCGTCGACGTCCTTGCCGGGATCAATGAGCTCCAGACAACGCTGGCTGTCCAGTCCCTTGGGCAGGGGCAGCTGCAGCAGGATGCCGTCGATGCTGTCGTCCTTGTTGAGTTTCTGAATAAGGTCTTCAAGTTCCTGCTGAGAAACTCCCGCATCAATCCTGTGGGCAGTGGAAACAATACCGGCCTTCTCGCAGGCTATTTCCTTGTTGCGCACATAAACCTGAGAAGCGGGATCTTCTCCGACAAGAATGACGGCCAAACCGGGTGCTCTGCCGTGCTTTTCCTTCAGTCCGTCTATCTCCACCTTCAGCTCTTCACGAATGGCCAGAGCTGTTTCTTTACCATTAAGAACCTGCATAAGATCTCTCCACTTTTGAAGCCTCCGGCGGCCCAGCGGGGGCCAAAAGCTCTATGCGCTATGCGCTTTTTTTATAAATTTATGCCTCCGGCGGCTTAAACCCTTTTGCAAAAGGGTTTAAGAATCCCAAAACCTTTTATCAAGGCTTCGCCATGTCATACGCCAAATCAACATTGAGCAAAAAACAATGTTAACAATCTAATTTAATTTAATAATAAAAAAAAAAAAAAAAAATGAAACACAGTATATTCCAATGCAATATACCGGTTAATAGCTTCAAACATTGCTGAAGCCTCTAATACGTGCCTCTTTGAATAAAAACAAGGCGGCAGTTTCGGACCAAAAAAGCCGAAACTGCCGCCTTTGAAATCTGCTGTGTCCCCGTCAGTCCATCTGGATGGCAATAATGAAATGTTACAATCACTTGCCCGTAACCCGGAGCGTAAGCCCGTTAAAAGGTTCTGAAGGGGATGGGGTCCGGGGAAGGGGAAACTCTTGCAAGAGTTTCCCCTTCCCCGGCCGCCGGAGGCAAATATATTACTCTTCGCCGAAGAAGGCTTCCTTGAGGGCGGGACCGTAGTAGATTCCATCATCCTCGAGGTCTTCCTCGATGCGCAGGAGCTGGTTGTACTTGGCAAGACGGTCACTGCGGCACAGGGAACCGGTCTTGATCTGTCCGGCATTGAGGCCTACTGCGAGGTCAGCGATGAAGTGGTCGCTGGTTTCACCGGAACGGTGGGATACAACGCAGGTGTAACCGGCGGTCTTGGCGAGTTCCATGGTGTCGAGGGTCTCGGTAACGGTTCCGATCTGGTTCAGCTTGATAAGGATGGAGTTGCAGACACCGCGCTCGATACCTTCGGCGAGGATTTCGGGATTGGTAACGAATACGTCGTCACCTACGAGCTGGATCTTGTCGCCGAGTTTTTCGGTCATAAGTGCCCATCCGTCCCAGTCACCTTCAGCAAGACCGTCTTCAATGGAGATAAGCGGGAAACGCTCAACGAAATCGGCGTAGAAGTCGATCATTTCCTCAGCAGTGAATTCCTTGCCTTCACCGGCCAGAACGTACTTGCCGTCCTTGTAGAATTCGGAAGCGGCTGCGTCGATAGCCATGGCGATGTCTTCGCCGGGACGGTAACCTGCTTTTTCAATGGCTTTCATGATGTATTCGAAAGCTTCTGCATGGGAACCGAGGTTAGGAGCGAATCCACCCTCATCTCCGACTGCGGTGTTGTGGCCGTCAGCAGCCAGCAGACCTTTCAGTGCGTGGAAAGTTTCAGCACCCATGCGCAGTGCTTCGGAGAAAGACTCTGCACCGATGGGCATGATCATGAATTCCTGGATATCCAGGTTGTTGGGTGCGTGCTCGCCACCGTTGATGATATTCATCAGGGGCACGGGCAGCAGTTTACCGTTGATACCGCCGAGGTACTGATAAAGGGGAATACCCAGCAGGTTTGCTGCAGCTCTTGCTACAGCCATGGAAACACCGAGCATTGCGTTTGCGCCCAGACGTTCCTTGTTTTCAGTACCGTCAAGTTCGATGAGCAGGTTGTCGATGGAAACCTGACGCAGAGCATCCTGGCCTACGAGGGCTTCAGCAATTTCCTCGCGAACATTGGCAACTGCAACCTGAACACCCTTGCCGTTGTAACGGTCTTTATCGCCGTCGCGCAGTTCGAGGGCTTCACGGGTACCGGTGGATGCACCGGAGGGCACAGCAGCACGTCCGGTTGCGCCGGACTCAAGAACAACTTCAACTTCAACGGTGGGGTTACCTCTGGAATCAAGAATCTCTCTGGCCCAGACAGCTACGATAGTGCTCATGACTTTTCTCCTTGAAAATTAATCAACACTTTTTTCGGTTACTTGAAACTACCGGGCTCACCCCCGGCAAAAAACCTACACTTAAACTATTTACTCATACCGAACCAGCCCATGCGCAACCCGTCCAGAAGAAGGGTGGGTTCCACACGGTCAATGGCGCGGCATACTTCGGCAATTTTAGAGGCAAATCCTCCGGTCGCGATGAGCTCAACATCTCCACCGAGAGTGACACTCAACCGCTCCTTGAGTCCTTCAACCATGGCGGCAAACCCGAAAATCAGCCCCTGGTTCAGGCTGTCGGCAGTGCTTTTACCCGGTCTTATCACCTCGGACTCAATCTCAAGAGAAATATGCGGCAGCTTGGCAGTACTCGAAGCAAGCGCCTTGGTGGATGACAGCACACCCGGGCAAATCAGCCCGCCCAGATAATCTTCTCCCACCACACAGTCGAATGTTGTAGCGGTTCCGAAATCGACCACAATCAGCTTTTCGCTGTCACTGATCATTCGCCCGGCGAAAGCGGTCACCAGCCGGTCGGCACCGACTTCCCATGGCCGCTCGTACCTGTTGTTCAGGGCTAAAGGAATGGTTTCGGGAACGAAACGCAGCTCACAGGGGAAAAAACGTTCCACGGCATGCTTGAGGATCGGATTCATGGGCGGAACGACCGAGGACACGGCCCCACCGATCACATCCTCATGGGAATATCCGGCAACCCGACAGATTTCGAGCAGTTTGAGTCCCCATGAATCGGCAGTACCGCCCGGATCAGTGGGCAGTGTAAATGACGGACCGATTTCATCACGGGTAGAAAAACCGATCTTGGTATTGGTGTTGCCTACGTCAAAAAGAAGAATGGTCTCTGAACTCAAAACAAATCTCCATGAAGCTGCAGCCGGTTTTGTTCCACGAATCTCTTTACCACATTCTGAAAAAACAAAAAACAGAATTGCTGTATCAATCCGGTTCCAAAATCGTTTAATCTACAAACCTGACTGACCGCCTACTCCATTATTAGAGAGGAATCAATGGGGTAAAATGATCTTTTTCGAACACAAAATGTTCGCTTTCCAACATTTTGTGTAAGAATTTGATACTTTATTGACACAATACGAAATTAAAATTAAATAATAATAATCCAGAATTTTTTTGATCACATCACCACAAGACGCAACACGGAGCAAACAGTGCCGGATAAGAAACTCCTGTCCATCGCAGAAATATCACGCCTGCTGGAAGTCCCCGAGTCTACCCTTCACTACTGGAAAAACCGTTTCGCCCAGTACCTGCCCAGCACAGGTCGTAACAGGCAGAAAAGATTCCGCCACGAAGCAGTTGATGTATTCCGGCTGATTTCAGAAATGCTCAAACAGGGACACACGGCAGAAGATGTAATGGCCGAACTTTCGCGCCTGTACCCGGTAAACGTGTCCATCGAGCAGAATGGTCATGACGTTGCACCGGGCGGACACCCTTTTCCACCGGCCCAGACTCAACCGTTTAACATCGAGCCGGCCGTCCAGATGGCCGCAGCCATGGGCGCTGAAATAGCAAAATCCATTAATGAAGGATTCAAGGGACTCATGGCCTGCATACCCGCATCCAATGCCCTGCCCGAAGACGTGAAGAACTGCATGGACGAGGCAGTCAGAAGCCTTGGAGAACAAAAAGACACCCTTGAGACCCTGAAATCGGAAAACGGTCAACTCAAGGAAAAGCTCTCCATAATGGAAGCGGAACTGATCCGTCTGCGCAAAGATCGCCGTGAAATGGAAAAGTACCTTCTTGACAAGCTCAAAGCCGTAACTAAATAAGTCTGGCCTTCATTGCAAGGCATTCCAACTACAAAATTTCATTTACCTTCCGAGCCCTTACCGCAGGGCCGGAAGGAATCTCATGTTATCGGAGGAAATCATATGACTGCACAGACAGAAAAATTCGAATTCAAAGCTGAAGTGAACCAGCTTCTGGACATACTTGTCCACTCTCTCTACACCAACCGCGAAATCTTTCTGCGCGAACTGGTATCCAACGCATCAGACGCCCTTGATAAAATGCGTTTCGCCATCAATAGCGATCCGGAGCTGAACGACGAGGTCGAGCCTGAAATCTTCATCGCTTACGACGAGGAAAAGAAAACAATCACTGTCACGGATACCGGTATCGGCATGACCAAAGAAGAAGTCATGGCCAATATCGGAACCATCGCTCATTCCGGTTCCGCTGAATTCGTGAAGCAGGCCGCAGCATCCAAGGAAAACCTCGACACCCTCATCGGTCGTTTCGGTGTAGGATTCTACTCCATCTTCATGGTTTCCGACCATGTTGTAGTACGCACCAAATCCTACAAGAAGGACGAACCAGCAATCCAGTGGGTATCCGACGGCAAAAATGCTTATGAACTGACCGAGATTGAAGCTGAAATGGATCATGGAACATCCGTTGAGATTCACCTCAATGAAGACATGATCAGCCGCTTCGGTTCCGACGACAAACTCAAGGATATCGTCAAGAGGCACTCCAACTTCGTGTCCTTCCCCATCATGATCGGCGGCGAGCGCGTCAACACCGTACCCGCCCTCTGGCGCGAACCCAAGTTCCAGATCAAACAGGAGCAGTACGAAGAATTCTACAAGTTCCTCACCTGGGATGTGCAGCCTCCCATTGAGACCCTGCACATTTCCGTTGATGCCCCGGTGCAGTTCAATGCCCTGCTCTTTGTCCCGGAAAAGGACCTCGACATTTTCGGCATGGACCGCGACAACTGGGGACTTGATCTTTACGTGCGCCGCGTACTCATCGAAAAGCAGAACAAAAACCTGCTGCCCGAATACCTGAGCTTCATGAAGGGTGTAGTGGACACCGAAGACCTGCCGCTCAACATTTCACGCGAAACCCTGCAGGACAACCTGCTCATCGGCAAAATCAGCACCACCCTGACCAAGCAGGTCCTGGGACAGCTGGAAAAAATCGCCAAGGATGATCCTGAAAAATACGCCAAGTTCTGGAAAGCTCATGCCAGGATCTTCAAAGCCGGACACATGGACTTCCTCAACCGCGAGAAGTTCTCCGGGCTACTGCGCTTCGATTCCTCCAAAGCTGAAGAGAAAGCACTTGTCTCCTTCGAAGACTACACTTCTCGCGCCAAGGAAGAACAGAAGGAAATCTACTACGCCTTCGTGGCCAGCCGTGAAGCCGCAAACCTCAACCCGCACCTTGAGATCTTCCGCCGCAAAGATATTGAAGTTCTCTACCTTTACGATCCCATTGATGAGTTCGTAATGGAAAGCATCCGCGAAGTTGGCGACTTCACTCTTGTTGCAGCTGAATACGCCGACCTTGAGAAGCTCGACAAGTTCGAGTCCTCCAAAAAGGAAGATTCTCCTGCTCCCCTCTCCGAAGAACAGGAAAAGGACATGGCAGCCCTTGCATCCAAAATGAAGGAAATACTGGGCGAACAGGTTGCTGAAGTGAAGATCTCCGAAAGATTGTCCGACTCCCCCTGCCGTCTGGTTAATCCCGACGGGCACATGACCTCCACCATGGAAAAGCTCATGAAGGCCATGAACAAGGACAACACCATCCCCACCAAGACCATGGAGATCAACGCCGACCATCCCCTGCTCCGCTCAATGCTGGAGATTTTCAAGGTCAATGCCGACGACGAGTTTATCGCTCTCTCCTCAAGACAGCTGCTTGAATCAGCTCTTCTTCTTGAAGGATACCTGAATGATCCGCACGCCCTTGTAGGACGCATCCAGAGCCTGCTGACAAAGGCCGGAGGCTGGTACGCAGAACTGGAGAAAAAAGGTTAACAATTACCTTATCCCAGAAAATTCAGCCCCGGAAACGAAAGTTTCCGGGGCTTTTTTTAATGCTTTTCAGCAAACCCTTATTGAACCAAAAACGTCAATAGGGTAATATGGAAATTAGTCTGGACAAGCACACGTATATGGTTAAAAATAAAAACGCCATACAATACAGACAGTTCTGACCCTTCTGGAGTAGTATATGCTTACAAATGACGAATCAGGCCGTTTTGACCTCAAGAGAGCTCTGGCAAGGTTTGCAGGCGACACAGAGCTTCTGGGGGAAGCTATTGCCATATTCAAAGAGGAAGCACCCAAGCACCTTGACAGAATAAAGGAACTGCTTTCAGGTGGAAGTCTGCAGGACATTATCGGCCATGCCCACACTTTAAAGGGCGAATGCGGAGCAGTCGGTGCAGTTACGGCACACTTCATGAGTGAATCCCTTGAAAAGGCCGCCAAAAACAATGATTTTTCAGCTTCCAAAGAACTGTTCGGGCAGGTTGAAGAGGAGGTCAGAACGGCAATCGATCAACTTCCTGATTCAACTGTCTGATAAAGAGGGCAAAAAACAGAATTTATAAGCCGATTAATACCATCACATCTTCCAATTGAAGACTTAATGGATTAATTGCGTAAAAAACTACTTAAACGGTGCGTAATACTAAATGAAGACCATCCTCATAGTCGATGACGACCCAAAAATGCTTGACCTGCTCAAGCACTACCTGCGCAAGGAGCAGTTCAATATCCTTTCAGCCCAGGACGGCGAGGAAGGCATGCAGCTTCTTAAGTCCAATCCGGTCGACCTTTTTATCATCGACATATTCATGCCCAATATGGATGGCATACAGACCATACTGGAAGTCAAACAGAAGAATCCTTCAAGCAAGATTCTGGTAATCTCAGGCGGGGGCGAATATACCGGGCTTGAATACCTGAAACAGGCCAAAGCTCTCGGTGCCGGCGAAGCATTGGTCAAACCGTTCACCCAGATAGACTTCCTCACCACCATCCAGAACATGCTGGGCTAGACAGCCTCCGATCACCTTCTGGAGCAGGCCAGACTCAGCCCCAGTCCTACAAAAGCGGTACCAAGAATCTTGTTCACATGGCGGCAGACAGCCGAACCTTTGAGAAATTCACGGACCCTTTCGCCACCGCTGGCATAGATCATCATACAGAGAAAAGCGATCAGGCAGAGCACTCCCAGCATAACCGCAAAATGCTGAACTGAAGCCTGTCCGGCATTGATGAACTGCGGAAACAGTGCGCTGAAGAAGACTATCGCCTTCGGATTACCGGCCGCCACCCAGAAGCCCTGCAGGAAAAGCCTGCCTGAAGAAACATTTTCGCCACCGGATTCAGCTGATGCATCCATGCTGAAATCACCCGACATAATCGCCCCGATTCCAAGCCAGATCAGATAAGCTGCCCCGGCATACTTGACCACGGTAAAAGCTGTCTCTGATGCCACAAGCAGAGCTCCCAGCCCGGCAATGGAGACGAGCGCCTGAAGGAAAGAGGCTGCACAGTTTCCCAGAGCAGTTGCCGTAGCCCTTTTCGCTCCATACCTGATTCCGTGGGTCAGGGCGAGGATCATGCTCGGCCCCGGTATTATGGACGCCAGAAAAACAGTCAGAGCATAGACGCCCCAAAATTCAATATTCATTATTACTCCCGAATCAAAAAGAATGGCCGTGCTCGAATAAACTCGACCACGGCCTCAATTACATCAAACTATATGCAAAATAAAGCAGCTTGACGGCAATCTACCTGCCTTCAAGTTCCGCAGCAGCCTGTTCGACGGAATCAATGAATCCCTGACGGGCTTCTCTGATTTTGCCGGCCAGTTCCGCATCGTGGAGAGCGAGGATCTGGGCAGCCAGCCATGCTGCGTTGCGGGCTCCGACCTTGTCGAGAGCCACGGTGCCGACCGGGAATCCCGGAGGCATCTGGACGGTTGCCAGCAGGGCATCCATGCCGCCAAGAGGAGAACCGCAGATAGGCACGCCTATTACGGGTTTGATTGTCTTTGCAGCAACGGCCCCGGCAAGGTGGGCTGCAAGCCCGGCTGCACAGATGAAGATTTCACAACCGTTTTCTTCCAGTTCCTTGACCAGATTCGCAGTCCTTTCGGGGGTGCGGTGTGCCGAAGAAACAGTGAAAACGTGGGGAACACCAAGCTTGGTCAGCAGATCAGAGCAAGGCTGCATTGTATCCTTGTCGGAAATGGACCCCATGAAGATCGCTACTTTTGCACTCATTTTTTAAGACCCTTGTTACCGATATCACGGCGGAAGTAGGCTTTATCAAAAGAGATATTCGCCACAGCTTCATAAGCCCTCTTCTGGGCCGCCCCGAGATCCGCCCCCAGAGCAGTAATGCCCAGCACGCGTCCGCCGTTGGTTAATGTTTTACCCTCAGCATATGTTGTGCCGGCCTGGAAGACCTTCACACCTTCGATCTTTTCGGCTTCTTCGATACCGGTGATTTCAGCGCCCTTCTCATAGGAACCGGGATAACCGCCTGCGGCCATGACAACACAGATGGTTGTCTCGTCCTTAAGTTTCACTTCCACTTCGGGAAGGCGGTTTTCCACGCAGGCAAGCATGATTTCAACCAGATCGCAGTCCAGACGCATCAGCAGCGGCTGGCACTCCGGATCACCGAAACGAACATTGTATTCAAGAACGGAAGGACCGTTTTCAGTGTACATGAGACCGGCATAAAGGATACCGGTAAATGGCTCGCCGCGTTCGGCCAGAAGCTTGAGGATCGGTTTGATCACCAGCTCGGCGGTCTCCGCATACTTATCGCTGGGCAGGATCGGGGCCGGGCTGTATGCGCCCATACCTCCGGTATTGGGACCGGTATCCCCTTCGCCTACAGCCTTGTGGTCCTGAGCGGAAGGCAGCAGGGCGTAGTCTTCACCGGCGCAGAAAGCCAGGAAGGAAGCTTCCTCTCCCTTGAGAGCCTCTTCAACTACAACCCTTTCCCCGGCAGAACCGAAGATCTTTTTGACCATCATATCGTCAAGGGCCTCAAGAGCTTCCTCAACGGAAGAAGCTACGACTACACCTTTTCCGGCTGCAAGGCCGTCAGCCTTCACAACGATGGGTGCGCCCTTTTCTTCCACAAAGGCCCGGGCCTGTTCATATTCATCAAAAACCTGGAAAGGTGCGGTGGGAACGCCGGAATCACGCATGGTAATCTTGGAGAAAGCCTTGCTCCCTTCCAGATTTGCAGCATACGCGCCGGGGCCGAAGCAGGGGATTCCCTCTTTTGCCAAGGCTTCCTTGATGCCCAGCACCAGAGGAAGTTCAGGTCCGGCAACAACCAGGTCGATTTTGTTTTCCTTGGCAAAACGAACCAGGCCGGGCAGATCGTCATCCTTGATGGGAACGTTGGTTCCTTCAAGGCGGGTTCCGCCATTACCGGGAGCAATAAAAATTTCAGAAACCTTCGGGCTCTGCCTGATTTTCCAGGCCAGAGCGTGTTCTCTTCCACCAGATCCTACTATAAGAATTTTCATGAAACTATCCTCTCCACAAGATTAAGCTAGGCCTCCCTTAGAAAAATATCGCCATTTTGGCAAGGAAATGCGCTTGCGGCCGACCTCCGGAGGCGTACTGCCAGCCAACACGCTACCCCGCACAAACAGTTTTCACAGTGGGGCTATTTTGAACAGAATGGGGAAAAGTAAAACAACGGAGCAGTTACCCTACTGCCGGCACTGCATGGTTCCGGGCCAGATACTCTGCCCAGAATAGTACGACATCATGAATTCTCCAAACATTTTCTCCAGCTCGGTACTGCCTCAAATTCTGAAAATCAAAAGACCGTTAATCGGAGGAAATTCTCCCGCAGACAACGTTCTCCACTAAAACCTGTGGTCGACTCACGCAGCAGCATCCCGGACAAACTGAACCCGGTGAAGATTTGAAGAATCAATCTCCACCGGGAATGATTTGAGAAAAGAATGGATCAATAAGCTTAGCTGCTGATGCGCACGTCCGCGGCAATAACTCCGAGCAGCTTTCCGCTGGGATTCAGGATAGGTCCTGAAACAGTGATGCAGTTGCAGCCGGTGGCACTGGATTTATAAACATCGGAAATGCAGATGGTGCGGTCGCCCGCAACTTCACTGAACCAGTTTCTTGAGCTCCAGTCCTTGCCGTAAGCTGACTTGTCCTCGGAGTAGCTGTCCCACTGACCGCTGACGTTGCTCACGGTCTGACGACCGGCATGATCGGTGATATAGAGCAGTTCAAGAAAACTGTTATTACGCACGGCACTGCGCATGGCCCTTTCCTGAAGCTCCCGGTCAAGGGAAAGAATGTCCGCAGAACGGGCCAGAGAATCAATAACTTCCTGCACCTGTCCGTTACCGACCAGCTTGAACACGCCGACCATATCATCAAGGTCGCCAATGCGTCTGCCTAGGACGGCAACAGCTTCGTCAGCGCCGTTCATGGCTGCCCCGGTCTCATCGGAAATGGCATGTACCTCGGTCACGGCTTCACGCACGGCATTGCTGGCTTCGGACTGCTGAAGCGCCTCTTCGGCAATAAGCCGCACACGCTCGGAGCTCTTTGCGGCCAGATCGACAATTTCCCCGAGGGCCTGCCCGGATCTGGAAGCAAGCTCGGAAGCATCACCGGCCAGCCCGGTTATATGGTTGACCCCGTCCACGGTCTTGAGCACGTGCTCCTGAATCCTGCCGATCTCGGTTCCGACGTCGCGGGTGGCCTCCATGGTTTTTTCCGCAAGATTACGGACCTCATCGGCAACAACCGCGAATCCGCGACCGGCATCCCCGGCACGGGCGGCCTCAATGGCGGCGTTCAGGGCCAGCAGGTTGGTCTGGTCGGCAATGTCGGAAATAACGCTCATGATATTGCCGATGCCGTCAGCCTGCCTGCCAAGGGTCTCCACCCTTTCGTTAAGCTCATTGGTGTTGTTCATAACCGAATTAATGGACTCGATGGTCTTCTCAAGGACAAGCTCACCGGACCGTGCTTTTTCGGCGGCAAGCTCGGCATCCACAGCCGCCGACTCAGCGCGCTCCACAGAGCTGCGGATGGAAACATCTATCTGTTCCATGGAGGTAACAACTGAAGAAAGATAATCCTGCTGCCTCCCGGCACCTTCCCGTGCCCGGGAAGAGGCGTCATCAAGCATTGCAGAGCTGTTGCGGATACCGTCCACCGCATTTTCAAGAGTCCCGGCAGCTGAAAGCAGACCCTTGCAGCGGGCCTGCTCACCGTGATGACGAGCCTCCTCCGCAAGTTTGTAAGCTGCCAACTGCTTTGAAATTTCTATTTCGCACTGCTTTCCTGCATCATCCAGTTTGGCAATCAGGGAATTTATATGCTCGGCAAGAGCTTCAGATGCCGGAACAACGGCCTTCACCGCCGCAGCATCACCGCGAAAGGACGTTCCGCGAACCAGCGAATCCATCCATGAGTTTACGTTCCGGCAGTTATCACCGACTTTTGTTGCGGCAAGAAATATGGAAATCCCGCAGACCAGAATCGCCCCGATAAACAACCCGGCCAGGGGAACTGCGCTTTCACCGATAAACGTTTCCGGCGTGACAATAAGAAGCGCGCAAAGCACGCACAACACGACGACATCTATTACCAGATGCACCATTAACCTTGAAAACATCAGCAGACTCCTTACTTGAAGGCTGACAGGAAAGGACTCAAGGACCGGACCCGCTCAGCCTGTTACGGATAATCCCGATTTAATCCAAAGATGCTTCCCGCGAACCTCCGAGGGTAAATCAAATCACCGGACGCGCACAGCGCATCAGAACTGACTTGGCGCGGCTGATAAATAAATCAGAAATTCGCAAGTGAATACTCCAGTGCATCGATCAATTCATTCACGTGTTCACTGTCCTCAATCTTGCCGCCTTCAGGCCCTTCCACATGGAAAACATCGAAAACACTCTGGCCGGTGGTCGAAATGCGGGCCATACGAAGATCCACATTCATGCGGGAAAAAAGGGCGGCGATATCGTAAAGCAGCCCGGAACGGTCTTGAGCTATCACTTCAATGAGAGTGCAGGATTCACTTGAATCATTGTCCACGGTTATTCTGGTGGGCACCCGGACAGGCTGGTTACGCGAATAACCGGAATTGCGTTTTTTATGCAGCCGGAAATCCAGAGACAGTCTGCCAGTCAGAGCATACATTACCGCGCGCTCGACGCGGGCCCATATATCAGTCGGGGCGCTCTCCGAGGGAGCTTCCACAATGAACGTGTTCACCGCAGTTCCATCGGCCCACGAAAAAATTTCTGCCGAAAGAATATTGACCGAATGGAGCGACAGGGCTCCGCTCTGTGCTGCAAAGAGAAAATCCTGATCGCGCGCGGTTATGACCAGCTTGATCCGGCTCTCATCATCCGAGGCAAAACTGCGCACGATGTTTATACCCCTGCCGCCCTTACCGGCAGGCTTGCGGATCAGGTCCTTTTCATAAAGGACGTTGAATTCCAGAACCTGCTTCATGTGCAGGACAATCTCATCAGGGTCCTCCGCAAGCAGGTACCGCTCGGGCATGACCGCGATCATTCTTTCCACCGTCTGCGGCTCAAAATTTCCTGCGGCAGCCAGCCAGAGCCTGCGCACGGCATCGGCCATCAGGTCCTCACTTTCCAGCACGCAGTACCTGTCATCTGTAAGGGCCAGCTCCAGGCCGGAATAAATTTCACGCAGCAGGGATTCGCTCCAGGAATTCCAGACCCGCGGCCCGGTAGCCATGGAATCGGCCATGGAAAGGATGAACAGCATTCTTAAACGACGCGCCGAGCGCACGGTCTCAGCAATGGCCCGGAGGGCTTCCAGAGAACTCAAGTCGATGGAGCGCGAGGCCCGCACCAGCAGCAGATGCTCGCGGACCAGAAAAATAACGTCTTCCTTGAAACGGGCCGGAAAACCTGTGCGGGCGAGGATTTCTTCGACTATCTTGGCTCCGCGTTCACTGTGGTTGCGTTTGCCCTTGCCTATGTCATGGAAAAAGGCTGCCAGTACGAGGGCATCAAAATCCTGTGCGGAAATGCAGTTCCCGCCTTCGGCAAACTCATCCCGGAAAATTTCACGGCACTTGTTCACGGTCAGCAGGGAATGGCGTCCGGGAGGATACTGATGGTATCCGTCATAAGGAACCAGCTCCGAAACTGTTGCAAACTCCGGCAGGAATGATTTGAAAAGTCCGCTGTCCAGCATTTCAAGAGAGGTTCTCCAGCCGAATTCCCCCTTAAGTATATCTATGAGGGTTGTCAGGGCCTTCTCGACACTCACCCCGGCGGCACTATCCACCCTGGAAACGGCTCTGCGGGCCTCGCGGGTCAGGGGATACCCGTTGCGGGACTTGGTTTCAAAAACCGCCAGAGCCTCTGCAAGGCCCACCGGACCTTCGCATCCTATGAAGGAGCGCATTGCCCGGTCAAAAGATTCGCGGTAAAGGGCATCTCCCATGGACCGGATGCGTACCATGGCCTTGTGGATGGAGGTCAGCAGATCATTGCCCCTCTTGGCCGGGTTGTAACCCTTAACCCCGCACAGGGAGGCTACGTCAGGCAGGATATCAAGGATAAGCCTGTCCTGCTTGCGCCTTCTGATCAAATGAACCGCACACCGGGCACGCATGATCAATGCTTCGTCTTTGCACAGATCACTGAGATCATCCTGATTGAGCGGGGCATACCCGCCTTTTATATCCGCACACCACTTTACAAACTGGGCATCACGCAATCCGCCCCAGCCGTTCTTCAGTTCCGGCTCAAGAACCACCGAATCCATTCCCACGCCCATGAGGCTGCGATTTTCCCAGAGGGTCCGGCAGAAACTGTCGCCTGCTTCGGGCAACACCTTTTCCCTGAATCCTGCAAAAAGCCTGCGGAAAGGTTCCTCTTCCCCGGCAATGAAACGCAGGTCCAGAAGCGAGGCAAGCACCTTGAAATCGGACTTTGCCAGCTTCAGGTTGTCCTTGACCGAGCGCACCCCGTGCCCGACCTCGAACTTGAGATCCCAGAGGGGATGGAACAGAAAGGCCGAAAGTTCTTCCAGCCCTGTACCTGAAAGATGGTCTGAAAGAATGAGCACATCAAGATCTGAACAGGGAGCAAGCTGCCCCCGGCCGTATCCGCCCACGGCAACCACGGAAAAACCTTCTCCGGAAAGCAGTATCCCGCAGCTCATGGCCTCTTCCACTCTTTCCGTAAAATAAGCGTCCACAAGCCTGGACATCTGCTGGGGGAAATCCTGCGGCATGCTCTTTGAGCATGCCGCGAGCAGGATTTCCCGTCCGGCAAGCAGGTTATCTATGGAGGCCCGGGGGGAGCTCCCGGAATTGGGTTCGTGAATCATTTTTCTGATATTATGCACAGCACTATTAAGGATGATTCAATCCCCGGACTCCAGAGGGGCGGCTCCCCTCTGAATGTCCGGACAATCCGGAAAGCCACAGGCCATACGGAATACATAAACTGATTAGCACCTAGATGGCTTCTCTGCCGGTTTCACCGGTACGGATACGCACAACTTCTTCAACAGGGAGTACAAAGATCTTGCCGTCGCCGACCTTTCCGGTCTTTGCAGCAGCACTTACCGCATCAATGACTTCGGGAACGCGGTCAGCCTCCACCACGATTTCAATCTTGGCCTTGGCCAGAAAGTCCACCTGATACTCGGCACCGCGGTAAACTTCCTTATGACCACCCTGACGGCCGAAGCCTTTGACATCGGTTACGGTCATCCCTTTTAGTCCGAGGGCGGCAACAGCTTCCTTCACATCATCCACCTTGAAAGGCCTTACAATTATTTCGATCTTTCTCATCAGATTTCATCCTATTAATTTTAGCATAAGCAATTTGAACTATGGATGCCTCCGGCGGCCCTGCCGGGGGCCTTAAACCCTTTTGCAAAAGGGTTTAAGAATCCCAAAACCTTTTATTAAGGCTTCGCCGCAGGTAGGGGCAAATATCATTTCAATTTAACTGACTATATTTGTTCCTTGCAGTTTAACCCACCAGGTTCACTTAAATAAGTTACCTGACGGTTGAAACTCCTTACATCTGGTATCCGGCTTCGCTGTGTTCGGAAACGTCCATACCGGCAACTTCGGCTTCTTCAGAAGGTCTGAGTCCGTAGAATTTATCGATAAGCTTGAACAGAATCCAGCTGACTGCAAAGCAGTATCCCCAGGTGGCGATGCAGGATTCAATCTGAATCCAGAGCTGGCCGGGATTGCCGTAGAACAGGCCTTCTGCACCGATGCTTGCAAAAAGGCCGGTAGCAATTGCACCGAAAGTACCACCGATACCGTGAATGCCGACAACGTCGAGGGAATCGTCATACTTGAACTTGGATTTGAGCAGCACGCCGCCGTAACAGATTGCGCCACCGCCGAAACCGATCACGATTGCAGCCATGGGGGTAACGAAACCGGCAGCAGGGGTAATGGCAACCAGTCCTGCAACAGCACCGGAAGCGGCACCGAGGGTGGTGGGCTTTCCTGCGTGCATGGTTTCAACCAGCAGCCAGCCCAGAACCGCTGCGGCAGCAGCCATGTGGGTGGTAACAAAGGCATTGGCAGCAAGACCGTTTGCGGCAAGAGCGCTACCGGCGTTGAATCCGAACCAGCCGAACCAGAGAATACCGGCACCGAGCAGAGTCATGGGCAGGTTATGAGGAATGAAAGGTTCCTTGCCGTAGCCCTTGCGCTTGCCCATAACCAGACATGCAGCCAGCGCAGCGGAAGCGGAACTCATATGAACAACTGCGCCACCGGCAAAGTCGAGAGCTCCGTCACTTCCCATCCAGCCGCCGCCCCATACCCAGTGGCACATGGGGGAGTAAACAAAGATCACCCAGAGAGTGGAAAAAATCAGCAGAGCCCCGAACCTCATGCGCTCAGCAAACGCACCGGTAATCAGCGCGGGAGTAATAACTGCAAACATGCACTGGAAGACCATGAACAGCAGGTGGGGAAGGTTATCGGCAGGACTGTTCAGGGTATCCATGCCTACACCGTTAAGAGCGAAAAAGTCCAGTCCACCGATTATGCCGCCGATGTCGGTCCCGAATGCCAATGTATATCCTATGACCGCCCAGACAATCGAAACCAGTCCGAGCATGATGAAACTCTGCATGATGGTGGCAAGAACGTTTTTGCTGCGCACCATACCTGCGTAGAAAAGAGCCAGCCCCGGAGTCATGAACATTACCAGAGCCGCGCATATGAGAATGAAAGAAGTATCTGCCGCATTCATTTTTTATCAACCCCCGTTGATTTTCATTTTTTACATTTATGTATTCGTCTACAACTTCAACCAAGCATTATTTTGCAAATTTGCTAATTTTACCCTTCAAAACTGAATATTCACTACCGATAAAGCACACTTTGTGCCAAAATCGGCCAACCTCTAACCCAAAAAAAAGCTAAAAGATACCCGAAATACATATTTGCAATTTATCAAAAAATTTTACCTTCAAAAAAGTACCTTTTGCACATAAAAATAAAAAATCGCGCAAAAACAAAAGACGAGTATTCGCAAAAAAGAAATCCATACGGAATATAATTACACAGGATTCTTCCCGATAGCCACATCTACATAGAAAAAGGAGGAATCAGACGAACCCAAGACAGCTTCTCAGGAACAGGAAGAAACTCAACACCGGCCGGAAGAGGGGCACGCACCCACACGCTCAACAAATTTGTCAAGAACACAATAAATACACACAGAACAAACATCGCGCCACGCTAACGCAGACTCATTCCTGTTGACTTCCGCACAAATGTGGTACACATATTTGTTTAATTGATACTCAATATCAACATCATCGGAGTACAACATGAAAAAAACACAACTAATCGCCGCACTGGCACTGACCCTGCTTCTTTCAGGAACAGCACTTGCGGCGCCGATGCAGGTAACCGTATCCATCCTGCCGTTGAAATATTTTGTAGAAAAAATTGGAGGAGACCACGTCGAGGTTAACGTCATGGTCCGCCCCGGAAGCAGTCCCGCAACATACGAACCTCAACCGAAACAAATGGCGCAACTCAGCAGGGCTGATGTGTACTTCGCCATAGGGGTTCCATTTGAGCGGGCCTGGCTGCCGAGGTTTAAATCCGCAAACAGCAAACTTAACATCGTTGATCTCGGCGAGAGTGTTGTCCGCATCCCCATGCAGAACCATGTACACAGTGAAGAGCAGGCCGAAGAACACCACGAGCCGGACAGACATGATCACGAGGACGAGTTCCTGGCCGACCCCCACATCTGGCTGTCCCCTGCCCTGGCAAGAATTATGAGCATGCAGATACGGGACACCCTGAGCGGGATTGACCCAGCCAACAGCAAGGAATACAGGGCCAACCAGTTGAGTCTTGCGGAAGAAATCAGCCGACTGGACGAAGAACTGCTGAAAATGTTCTCTGGCGGGCAGGGCGGAACCAGCTTCATGGTTTACCACCCGTCATGGGGATATTTCGCCAGATGTTATGGATTAAGGCAGATCCCCATTGAAATAGAAGGAAAGGAACCAAGCCCGAAGGAATTGGGCCAGTTGACGGAGTTTGCAAAAAGAAACTCTGTTACAGCCATATTTGTGCAACCCCAGTTCTCGCGCAAGAGTGCCGAAGCCATTGCCTCGTCAATTGGAGCAAAAGTACTCGTAGCCGATCCGCTTGCGGAAGACTGGGCGGAAAACCTCAGAAAGGCCGCACGAACCTTTTATCAGGACGCACGTCAGGCTGGACCTGAAAATTTTTAAGCGAGCACCTGACACAAAAAACTAAAACCCCGCTGACTGGGTGGTCAGCGGGGTTTTATCTGGCGATTTCCGTCCACAGTGAGGTGGGACACAAAACTCTTTAATATGTAAGCACTCCGAGCAGAGTCATCATAAAAGCCACTGCTCCGCGAAAAACGGATGGGCCGCCTGCTGACGGCATTTCTGCATTCAACCTTGAACGCAACTCATTGAAAGAATGATCCATTTCACGAAAGCTGTCACGCCTTTCCCTTTTGGACTGGCGGGACTCTTCCCGTAGCAGTGCCATCTCCTTACGATGCACAGACACTAACGATTCTACACCTGTCATTGATTCGTCTCCATGTATGTGGGAAAAACTGCGGCCGAAGTGTTTTTCATAATCTGAAATGGTTATGGACCGGAAAGCCCGGAGGGGTCGGGGAGGTGGAGTGGGCTTCCCGGTCCATACTTGACTAACAAGCTGATTCATTCTTAGCATCAAACGTGCCAAAGTTTTTACACGCTCACAAAACCGCTGTAACAAAGAGATTCCATTCCACTCCCCGCCCATTGGCATCATTCCTACACATTCTTCAGTTTTGACAATTAGTGATTTTAACGATATTTAGAAATTATCTCAAAATAACAACAAACACTCCTCTTACGAAGAAAACATGAGCCTATCAATCAATGACTACAAAGCCCTGTCGCAGGAACTGGACCCTGAAAAACTTCAGATGACGATCCTGACCCTGCTCCTGCAACTGCAGAACGTGGAAAGGGGTTCTCTCTGGCTGAAAAAAGACGGCATGTACGAATGCGTGGAAGCTTTGGGCAACAAGAGCGACACAGTTAAGGGAGTCAGGCTCTCCCCGCAGGAGCAGAGCATTGTGGGGTGGGTCATTGAAAACGGCAAGATGACCATTGCCGAAGCCGGGGAAAACCGCCACCACAGCGTGATTGAGGAGAACTTCAAGATCAAGAGCCGGCTGATCCTGTGCTTTCCCCTTCTGGTGAAAGGACACGACGTATACGGCGCCGTACAGGTTATCGACACCAGCGCCTCCGGAGACAGGCTTAACCTTGACCCGGGCTACCTGACCATGCTTCAGGACATGGTCGACATCGGCGCGATCACCCTCAGCAACTCTCTTGAATTTCAGCGCCAGCAGCGTAAATATGCCCAGTTGAGTCTTACCCTGAGCAGCATCCGCGGCAAAAAAAGCATCGTAGGCAAGAGCCCGTCCATCAACAAGGCCCTGAAACTGGTACGAAACTACGGGGCAACCAACTACCCTGTTCTGCTTTACGGTGAATCAG